>JAAWKU010000113.1 GCA_022797535.1 Lachnospiraceae bacterium
GAAAAACTATATCTGCGTATTTATTAGACTTTTTTAAAATAAACAAGATTAAAATAGACAAGATGACTGATCGGAGGAATGGCAATGATGATACAGGATGGATCGAACCTCATCTGGGAAGAGGTCAGCACAGAACATATTATACAGGATGAGTGGATTGATTTTCGGCGGTCGGCCTATCGTCTCCCCGATGGAAATGTGTTTGAACCGTTTTACAGTTACAGCCGCAGGGACTATGTGGTGATTGTGGCATCGGACTGTGACGGCAATTATCTCTGCGTGCGGCAGTTCCGGCAGGGGATAAAAGATGTCACCACCGAGTTTCCGGCCGGTGGTCTGGAGCGGTCAGACGGGAGAGAATACCGCATTGGTGGTCCGGGGCAGCCCGATGGAAGAGAATACCGCACCGGTGGTCTGGAGCAGTCAGACGGGAGAGAATACCGCGCCGGTGGTCTGGAGCAGCCAGACGGGAGAGAATACCGCGCCGGTGGTCTGGAGCAGCCAGACGGGAGAGAATACCGCACTGGCGCCGGAGGCGCATCCCGGGAGGCGGCAATCTCCCAGACAGTGACAGCTGAAAAGGGAATCTCCGAAGACGCGCTTGCGGCGGCAAAGAGAGAGCTCCTGGAGGAGACCGGCTATTTGTCGTCAGAGTGGAAGCATCTGCTTACAATCCCATCCAATGCTACCATATCCGACAATTTTGCCCATGTATATATGGCGAAAAACTGCCGTATGGCGGCCCGGCAGCATCTGGATGAAACAGAATTCCTGAATGTGGAACTTCACACGCCGCAGGAGATCGAGGAACTGATCCGCACCGGCAGATTCCAGCAGGCAGTGCATGTGATGGCGTGGCTGCTGGCCCGACGAGGATAAGCCTGACGCCCTGGAGCAGGAACTGGAGAAAGTACACAGGGGCAAGTCAATGCAGTCAGCGCCAGGAACTGGCATGGGCGATTGGAGCGGTGAGGGTTTCCGGGATGTACAACTGTATCATTGAAAAGATAAAGATAAGGAAAGAAGACTGAATATATGAAAAAAGTGCTATTGATAGCCACGGGAGGCACTATCGCGTCGGGGTATACAGAAGAAGGACTTGCGCCAAAGATCGCGGCGGAGGATTTGTTGCAATATGTGGAAGAATATAAGACATTCTGCCAGGTGGATATTCTGCAGCCTTTCAGCCTGGACAGCACAAATATATACGCAAGGCACTGGCTAAAACTGGCGGAACTGATTGAGGAACAGTATGCCTGCTATGACGGATTTGTGATCTGCCATGGCACGGATACCATGGCTTTTACGGCGGCGGCTCTGTCCTATCTGATACAGAACAGCAAAAAGCCTGTTGTGATCACCGGATCTCAGAAGCCTATCAATCTGCCTGTGACGGATGCCAGGACCAACCTGCTGGACAGCCTGCGCTTTGCCTCCCATGACCGGGCGCATGGGGTGAATATCGTTTTTGGCGGCAATGCCATCGCCGGGACCCGGGCAAAGAAGGAACGCTCCAAGAGCTATAATGCCTTTTCCAGCATCAATTATCCAAATGTGGCGGCGCTGTGCGACGGGAAAATTGTATTTTATATTGACGACAGGGACCGGGTGACAGGCCCGGCAGTATTCTACCATACATTGAATGAGAAGGTTTTGCTGCTAAAGCTGATGCCGGGTATGGACGGCTCAGTGCTTCAGCGGCTGTTTCCCTATTATGATGCCGTGGTGATAGAGGCCTTCGGCGTAGGGGGGCTCCCGGAATACGGGCAGGTTCCCTTTTACACGGAAATACGCCGATGGACCGATGCGGGAAAGATTGTCATGATGGCTACCCAGGTGACTCATGAGGGCAGTGATATGGAGGTCTACAAGGTGGGGCGGATTATCAAGGAGGATTTTCATCTGATGGAGGCCTATGATATGACTCTGGAGGCAACCGTGACAAAAGTGATGTGGGCTCTGGGACAGGTGGAGGAACAGGAACTGCCCGGGAAGCGGAAGAGTCCGGGGCAAAGTGAACCGCTGGAAGAGCAGGAGAATTCCGGGCAAAGTGCACCGGCAGCGCGGCAGGGGCGTTCCGGATCATGCGGACTTGTGGAGCAGCGGGCGTGTTCTGAACAGTTCCGGCGCCTGTTCTATAAGACAGTGAATCATGATATGCTGCTGTATACCCTGGAGTGACGGGGAGCAGAAACCTGTTGCGGATTAATCAGGAATCCCCCGTCTCATCCACCTTTGTTCCCAGACGGAAAGCCCGGCTCTGCGCAAGGCGCTGCCTCTGAATGCCTTCTGCTCCCTCTTCCGTGGGCAGATAGTAGCGGCGGTCTTTCAGATCCTCCGGCAGGCAGGTCATGCGGGCCATTTTCTCCCGGGTGTCGTGGGCGTAGACATAGCCCTCCCCGTAGCGCAGCTCTTCCATCAGGCCGGTGGGAGCGTTGCGGATCACCAGAGGCACGGGCTGGTTCAAACGGGTCATGGCGTCCGCTTTGGCGGTCTCGTAGGCCCGGTACAGGGCATTGGAGCGGGGAGCCAGGGACAGGTATACCACGGCCTGGGTCAGATTCAGGTTGCACTCCGGCATGCCGTTGAAATGGCAGGCCTGATAGGCGGCCACCGCCAGGGGCAGGGCCTGGGGATCTGCCAGCCCCACATCCTCGCTGGCGAAGCGGATGAGCCTGCGGGCGATGAACAGGGGGTCCTCCCCGGCCTCCAGCATTCGGGCCAGCCAGTAGACAGCGGCGTCCGGGTCACAGTTCCGCATGGATTTGTGCAGGGCGGAGATCAGGTTGTAATGCTCTTCTCCCTTTTTATCGTACAACAGGGTCTTTTTGCCCAGACATTGCTCCAGGGTTTCATGGGTCACGGCTACAGAGCCGTCTGAAGCGATTTCCCCGTTCAAAACAGCCATCTCCAAGGTGTTCAGCGCCGTGCGGGCGTCCCCGTCGGCGAAGGCGGCGATCACCGGCAGCAGGGATGGGTCCATGTGGACCCGGGCGCTGCCGAAGCTGCGCCTGTCTGCCAGCGCCCGGGACAGCAGTTCCACCAGATCCTCCTCTGTCAGCTCTTTCAGCACGAACACCTTGCACCGGGAGAGCAGGGCGGCATTGATCTCAAAGGAGGGATTCTCCGTGGTAGCTCCGATCAGTGTGATGCTGCCCCGCTCCACATAAGGCAGAAAGGCGTCCTGCTGGGCTTTGTTAAAGCGGTGAATCTCGTCCACGAATACCAGGGTGCGAATGCCATAGGCTCTGTTTTCCTGGGCCTGGAGCATGATCTCCTTGATTTCTTTGATGCCGCTGGTCACGGCGCTGAAGTTCACGAAGGCAGAACGGGTGCGGTTGGCGATGATACTGGCCAGGGTGGTTTTGCCCACGCCGGGAGGCCCCCAGAAGATCATGGAGGGAATCTGATCCCGCTCCAGAAGCTGCCGCAGAATCTTACCCGGGCCCAGGAGATGCTGCTGCCCTACATATTCTTCCAGGGAGGCAGGGCGCAGACGGTCCGCCAGAGGGCCGCCTGCGGCAGGCGCCATGCCGGTCCCTCCATTTTGTCCGGCACTCCCGCCGGGATTCATGTCAAACAGTGATAACTGGTTCATAAAGTCCTCATCTTTACACATTTGCTTCCATATTTTACAGAGTCTTTTCCTTCGGCAATACCCATTGGAGGACAGCTTGTATGCAGGCAGATCCAGTGCAGCTTCCATGGGACAGCGCCGCAGCCACGCAGATAAAAGCCCCGAGACATCTGCGCTCCCATCAGGGTGGTTTTGAAGCGAAGTCGTTTTTCCACAGAGATCCGAATGTGAGGAAATGTACATTCGAAAATATGTTCTATATTTATTCTACCACATTGTATCGGATTGCGCAATTAAGAAAAGCACTCAGGCAAAATAATTTGGCAGCGGCTTTCAGGTATGATATAATGGGAGAAAAGTTCCGCAAAGAATCGTTCCGCGGTTGCCTGACGATGCTGAATCATCAATGCATTAAAAACGCTGCGAAGCGATTTTGGGTATTTTGATTAGAGGGAGGATCGGGTGATATGCTGCAGAAATTAACCCGGGAAACATGGAAAAAATATGTGGACTACGCCTATGAACTGGCCTTATGTCCCGCCAGGACAAGTTATCCGGTCTATTATGACGGGATCAAAACCAAAGAGGATTTTATCAGCCGGACAGAAAAGGCATTTGATCTGGAAGAGGAAGAAATTCTGCTCTATCTGGAAGAGGGGGAACCCTGTGGATGGATTCATTACTATGGCCTGGAGGAGGATCGGTATCTTTCCACGGTTTCCATGAGTTTTTCGGCCCATATGGAGCAAGGGCTGGAGGCTTTTCTCGCCTATGCGGGTGACAAATATCCGGGCTGCCAGGTATGGCTGGGATTTCCCGAAGAAAACAGGCAGGCGCTGTCCTGGCTGGCGGAAAATGGGTTTGAGACAGAGGAAGAGTCCTACAATGATGTATTTGCCATGGAGGGATATGGGGTGAGGGAGGAAGCCGGCGGCATCAAGCGGGTTACGGAGGAGAATTTTCCCCTGTTTGCGAAGCTCCATTCTCTATATGAAGCCGAAATGTACTGGAACAGTGAGCGGCTGCGCCGGAATCTGGACAAATGGAGGATCTTTCTGTATTGTGAAGAGGGGATTCCTCTGGGGGCGGTCTACTGTACCGGGGAGGGATTGGCCGAGATTTTCGGCGTGGATTTCGCAGGCGGCGTCTATCGCCCGGAGGTGTTCCGCGTCCTGACGGAGGCCATGCTGAACGCCTGCAAGATCCAGGGGGTGAGAAACCTGATTTTCTTCAATGACCAGGAGAGCCAGCCCGACGCTCTGGCACTGGGTTTTACCTGTGTGGGGAAGTATGTTCTCATGGTAAAAAAAGAAGGCGCCGGACAATAGAATTCCCGGAGTGATTTTAAAGAAATCCGTTGCAAAACAGGAATCGGTATGCTACACTAGAAGCAATGGCAATGACAAAAAAATAACAATCATTGCCGGTACAGTGAAAACACATAAAAACAAGTTGGAGGAGAAAGAAATGGCAAAGAAAGTCGTATTAGCAGGCGCCTGCCGTACCGCCATCGGCACCATGGGCGGAACCCTGAGCACCACCCCCGTGGTGGAACTGGGCGCAATCGTTATCAAGGAGGCTTTAAGCAGGGCGGGCGTGGCTCCCGAGCAGGTTGACCAGGTGTACATGGGCTGCGTAATCCAGGCAGGCCAGGGGCAGAACGTGGCCCGCCAGGCTTCCATCAAGGCGGGGCTGCCCATCGAGGTGCCCGCGGTGACCATGAACGTGGTATGCGGTTCCGGCCTTAACTGCGTGAACCAGGCTGCTCAGATGATCATGGCCGGCGACGCGGATATCGTTGTGGCCGGTGGTATGGAAAATATGTCCATGGCTCCCTACGCCATTCCTCAGGCTCGTTATGGATACAGGATGAACAACGGAACCCTGGTGGATACCATGATCAAGGATGCTCTGTGGGACGCGTTTAACGATTACCACATGATTACTACCGCAGACAATATCTGCCGGGAGTGGGGCCTGACCAGAGAGGAACTGGATCAGTTTGCCCTCAAGAGCCAGCAGAAGGCCGAGGCGGCTCAGAAGGCCGGCGCTTTTGACGCGGAGATCGTTCCCGTTATGGTGAAGAAAAAGAAGGAGACCATCGAGTTCAAAGTGGACGAGGGTCCCCGTGCCGGCTCCACCATCGAGGGTCTGGCAAAGTTGCGTTCCATCAACCCTGACGGCTTCGTGACCGCTGGCAATGCCTCCGGCATCAACGACGGCGCTGCCGCCATCGTGGTAATGAGCGAGGAGAAGGCTAAGGAGCTGGGTGTGAAGCCCATGGCTACATTTGTGGCAGGAGCACTGGCAGGGGTTCGCCCCGAAGTGATGGGCATCGGCCCTGTGGCCTCCACCAGGAAGGTAATGGCCAAGACCGGCATGAAGATCGAGGACTTCGATATCATCGAGGCCAACGAGGCATTTGCCGCCCAGTCTGTTGCGGTAGGCAAGGATCTGGGGATTGATGTGGATAAGCAGCTGAATCCCAATGGCGGCGCCATCGCTCTGGGCCATCCCGTGGGCGCTTCCGGATGTCGTATCCTGGTGACGCTGCTGCATGAGATGCAGGCCAAAGGCGCCAAGACCGGCCTGGCTACCCTGTGCATCGGCGGCGGCATGGGCTGCTCCACCATCGTCAAGATTGAAGACTAAAATAAAAAAGGCAGTTAAAGCCCGGGGAGTCATGGTGTTCTCCGGGCTGTTTGAAGGGAAGAGAAACGTTTTCAAAGCATGCAGGACCATACTGCCGCATCGGGTACATAGCAGCGTTTTCACGGTTGATTCAGGTCCGGCAGGACTATGGGAGCTTGCTGAGGAATAGGAACAAAAGGCAGTCTGCGGGTTTGGCGAGAGACAAATCCCGGATATGCGGAAAAGAGGTAGATATGGAGTATATTCTATATGAACAGAAGGGGCAGTATGCTATTCTCACCATCAATCGTGAGAAAGCACTGAATGCCCTGAACAGTCAGGTGCTGGAGGAACTTGGTGCAGCCCTGGACGCAGTGAATCTGGATGAAGTGAGATGCCTGATCCTCACCGGCGCAGGACAGAAGTCCTTTGTGGCGGGGGCGGATATCGGCGAGATGAGCACGCTGACCAAGGCCGAGGGCGAAGCCTTTGGCAAGAAGGGCAACGATGTGTTCCGCAGGCTGGAGACTTTCCCCATCCCTGTGATCGCTGCCATCAACGGTTTTGCGCTGGGCGGCGGCTGTGAGATTTCCATGAGCTGCGACATCCGCATCTGCTCCGACAACGCAGTGTTTGGACAGCCCGAGGTGGGCCTGGGCATCACCCCCGGATTTGGCGGCACCCAGAGGCTTGCCCGTCTGGTGGGGGCAGGCATGGCCAAGCAGATGATTTATACGGCCCGCAACATCAAGGCGCCGGAAGCATATCGGATCGGCCTGGTGAACGAGGTATATTCCGCAGAGGTGGACGCCGAGGGCAATGTGGTCAGGACGGCTCAGGAAGTGCTGCTGGCAGCGGCAGAGAAGATGGCTTCCGGCATCGCCAAGAACGCTCCCATTGCGGTGCGCAACTGCAAGAGGGCCATCAACGAGGGCCTGGATGTGGATATGGATCAGGCGGTGGTGATCGAGGAGAAGCTGTTCGGCGACTGCTTTGAGACCGAGGATCAGAAGTATGGCATGGCTTTCTTCCTGGACAAGAACAAGGAGAAAGTGAAAGAGCCCTTCCAGAACAAATAAGACAGCGGTAATCTGAAATCAGCATCAGCCGATCCGGCGCCCGGAGAATTGCGGGACGGCGAAGCGGCCCGGAATTACGCCGGGGGAAAAGACGCCGGACGGGCGGATGCGGAACTCATAATAAGGAGGATTTTTACATGAAGGTAGGTATTATTGGCGCAGGCACCATGGGTGCCGGAATCGCACAGGCTTTTGCAATGACGGACGGATATGAGGTATGCTTATGTGACATCAAGCAGGAGTTCGCCGACGGCGGCAAGGCCAAGATTCAGAAGAACATCAACTTCCTGGTAGGCAAGGAGAAGATCACCGCCGAGAAGGGCGAGGAGATCCTGGGAAAGATTGCCACCGGCCTGAAGGATATCTGCACGGACTGTGATCTGGTAATTGAGGTGTGCCCCGAGAGCATGGCCATCAAGAAGCAGACTTTCGCGGAACTGCAGCAGATCGTAAAGAAGGACTGCATTTTTGCGTCCAACACTTCCTCCCTGTCCATCACCGAGATGGGCAACGGCCTGGATCGTCCTCTGATCGGCATGCATTTCTTCAACCCTGCCGACAGAATGAAACTGGTGGAGGTAATCGCAGGCGCCAACACCCCTGCGGACCTGGTGGAGAAGATCAAGGGCATTGCCACCGAGATCGGCAAGACCCCCGTGGAAGTGAACGAGGCCGCCGGCTTCGTGGTGAACAGGATCCTGATTCCCATGATCAATGAGGCCATCAATGTATACGCCGCAGGCGTGGCTTCCGTGGCGGATATTGATGTGGCCATGCAGCTGGGCGCCAATCATCCCATGGGCCCTCTGGCTCTGGGCGACTATATCGGCCTGGATATCGTGCTGGCTATCATGGAGGTTATCTATGCTGAGACCGGCGATTCCAAGTATGCTCCCGCTCCCCTGCTGAGGAAGATGGTTCGTGCGGGCAAGCTGGGCAAAAAGACCGGCGAAGGTTTTTACAATTACGCAAAATAAAGCAGTCAAAATCGAGATGAAAGTGGAGGAATTAATCATGGATTTTACAATATCCAAAGAGCATGAGATGGCGAGACAGCTGTTTAAGGACTTTGCCGAGAATGAAGTGAAGCCTCTTGCACAGGACGTGGACGAAGAGGAGCGCTTTCCCAGAGAGACCGTAGAAAAGATGGCAAAATACGGTTTTATGGGCATTCCCGTTCCCAAGGAGTACGGCGGACAGGGCTGTGATATCCTGACCTATGCCATGTGTGTGGAGGAGCTTTCCAAGGTATGCGGTACAACAGGCGTAATCGTATCCGCACATACTTCTCTGTGCATTGATCCCATTCTCACTTACGGCACAGAGGAGCAGAAGCAGAAGTATCTGCCTGATCTGACCAGCGGCCGCAAGATCGGCGCGTTCGGCCTCACCGAGCCCGGCGCGGGAACCGATGCCCAGGGCCAGCAGACCAAGGCCGTGCTGGAGGGTGACGAGTGGGTGCTGAACGGCTCCAAATGCTTCATTACCAACGGTAAGGAAGCGGATGTCTACATCGTTATCGCCGTTACCGGCAAGATTGAGAAGAGAGGCAAATTCCTGAAAGAGATTTCCGCGTTTATCGTGGAAAAGGGCACACCTGGCTTCACCTTCGGAACCAAGGAAAAGAAGATGGGTATCCGCGGCTCTTCCACCTACGAGCTGATCTTCACGGACTGCCGTATTCCCAAGAGCAATCTGTTGGGACAGCAGGGCAAGGGCTTCAACATTGCCATGCACACCCTGGACGGCGGCCGTATCGGTATCGCCGCACAGGCATTGGGTCTGGCAGAGGGCGCTTTGGAGACCACCATTGCCTATGTAAAGGAGAGGAAGCAGTTCGGCCGCTCCATCGGACAGTTCCAGAACACCCAGTTCCAGCTGGCCGATATGGCTACCAAGGTGGAAGCCGCCAAGATGCTGGTATATAAGGCTGCCCGCAAGAAGGACGAGTACAGAACCAATCCCAAGGTTTCCTATTCCGTGGAAGCTGCCATGGCCAAGCTGTATGCTGCAGAAGTGGCTATGGAAGTGACCACCAAGGCCGTTCAGCTGCACGGCGGTTATGGCTACATCAGGGAGTACGATGTGGAGCGCATGATGCGCGATGCCAAGATCACCGAGATCTACGAGGGCACCAGCGAAGTGCAGAGAATGGTTATCTCCGCCAATTTGCTGAAGTAAGTCTCTTATCGCCGGTCCACAGCGGATCGATGGGATAAGGGGGGCCGCTGATTTGTCGGAAAGGCATGCCCGGAGCCGGAGAAACGGTTTCGGAGCAACAGGGGCCTTAGATTGTAAATTATAAAAAAGGAGTGAAAATACGATGAAGATTATCGTTTGTATTAAGCAGGTTCCGGATACCAAGGGCGGCGTTAAGTTCAATCCCGACGGAACACTGGATAGAGGCGCTATGTTGGCCATTATGAACCCGGATGATAAGGCTGGCCTGGAGGCTGCGCTGCGCCTGAAAGATCAGTACGGCGCAGAGGTAACTGTCCTGACCATGGGCCTTCCCAAGGCGGCGGATGTGCTGCGCGAGGCTATCGCCATGGGCGCTGACAAGGGCATTCTGGTGACGGACCGGGTGCTGGGCGGCGCTGACACCTGGGCTACCTCCACCACTATCGCGGGCGCGATCCGCAACCTGGAGTATGATATGATCATCACCGGCCGTCAGGCCATCGACGGCGATACTGCGCAGGTTGGTCCTCAGATTGCGGAGCATTTGCAGATTCCCGTGATTTCCTATGCCCAGGACATCAAGATCGACGGCGACAAGGTGATCGTACAGCGTCAGTATGACGATCGTTACCATGTGCTGGAGTCCCAGATGCCTTGTCTGATCACTGCTTTGTCCGAGCTGAACGAGCCCCGCTATATGACTCCCGGCGGCATCTTTGACGCATGCGCTGCAGAGATTACCACTTGGGGCAGAGCGGACCTGAAGGATGTGGATGACAGCAACCTGGGCCTGAAGGGATCCCCCACCAAAATTGCCAAAGCCTCTGACAAGGTGCGCAAGGGCGCAGGCGAGAAAGTGGTTCCCGAGTCCCCCGAGGACGCAGTCGCATACATTGTGGGCAAGTTCAAGGAGAAGCACATCGTATAAAGATGGAACTAAAACAGCAGATCCCCGTACGATGCGCTGAATCATGGACGGACGCCCCGGCGGCCGAACAGAATTCACCGGAGTGTGCATCGGAAGGGGAGATGCGGAACTAAAACAGCAGATCCC
>JAAWKU010000114.1 GCA_022797535.1 Lachnospiraceae bacterium
GGGAGGCGATGCGGTGGCATCGTTGACCGACGACAACGCGGCAGATGGAAATTCAGGCAAGTCATTTTGCGAAATGTGAACGATACGGTACACTAGTGTTCCGCGTATTCCTTTTCAGTATACCAG
Organism: Lachnospiraceae bacterium; assembly: GCA_022797535.1. GTDB lineage: Bacteria > Bacillota > Clostridia > Lachnospirales > Lachnospiraceae > Acetatifactor. The sequence goes on from JAAWKU010000114.1 coordinate 127, forward strand.
AACCCTCTCCCCCAGGCCAACACTTTCTGATTAATTTGAGAAATATTTGTGAACAATTCTTAATATCTACAAGACCCCCCTTTATTTACCAGAAGAAATTTGATATAATGTGCGAATAGGGTTTGAACCCTGCATCGCTTTACCATATTGAAAGGAAGGCTCCATATGAATTATAGCAAAAAAGGCGTTCGGGCCAAGAAAAAGGCCCTGAACTCCAAATCACAGAAAATAGGGAGGAAAGCCGCGCTGCTGGTATTAAAGTTCTTACTGATCTGCTTTATGGGTCTGGGCGTCATCGGCGCTTCCGCAGGCATCGGCATGTACAAGGGGATCCTGGCCTCCACTCCTCATATCACTCCCAACGACGTGGCCCCCATAGGCGCCGCCACCTTCGTGTATGACTGCGAGGGCAACAAGCTGGACGAGCTCATCGCCGTCAACTCCAACCGCATCATCGTGACCCAGGACAAAATTCCGGAAAATCTGGCTCATGCCTTTGTGGCCCTGGAGGACGAGCGCTTCTACCAGCACAACGGCATTGATTACAAAGCAATGCTGCGTTCCGGTTACCAGTTTGTCAAAACCCTGGGTGAAGAGACCCAGGGAGCCAGCACCATCACCCAGCAGCTGCTTAAAAATACGATCTTCACCAGCTGGACCTCTGAGGGGGACAACCTGATCAAAAAGATCAAGCGTAAACTTCAGGAGCAGTATCTGGCCATCGAACTGACCAAGACCCTGAGCAAGGACGAGGTTCTGGTACGCTACATGAACACCATCAATCTGGGGCAGAACACCCTGGGCGTGGAGGCTGCGGCCCAGCGGTATTTTGGGAAATCCTGCAGCGAACTGACTCTGTCAGAGTGCGCGGTGATCGCCGCCATCACCCAGAACCCTTCCCGCTACAATCCTATCCGTTATCCCGAGGGAAACGCCAAGCGCCGGGAAACTTGCCTGAAAAACATGTTGCGGCTGAAGTTTATCAGCAAAGAAGAATTTGACGAAGCCATGGCTGACAATGTATATGACCGGATCGACAGCCACAACATCGAATATCTGGCCAACAGTTCCGCCAGCAGCTATTTTGTGGACGCAGTACAGCAGCAGGTCAAAAAGGATCTGCTGGCCGCAGGCTACAACGAGACCCAGACGGAGTTCATGCTGTATTCCGGCGGTCTGCGAATCATGACCACCATGGATCCCAAGATCCAGGCCATAGCCGATGCCGAGGTGGCCAATCCTGACAATTTCCCGCCCAATGTGAAATGGCTGCTGGACTATGCGCTGACCATCACTCATGCAGACGGCAGCCGGGACAACTACAGTAAGGAGATGATGACCAAGTATTTCCGGGAAAATGTGGACAAAAAGTTCAATCTGATCTTTACTTCCCAGGAAGCCGCACTGGAGGCCATCGAACAGTACCGCAATTCGCTGCTGAAGGAGGGAGACGATTGGGACGAAGACTATCATCTGACCCCTCAGCCTCAGACCGCTCTGGCTGTCATAGAGCAGGAGACCGGCTATGTCCGCGCCATCGTGGGAGGCCGCGGAACCAAGGAGGGACGGCTCACCTTCAACCGAGCCACCGACGCCATGCGGCAGCCCGGCTCCACCTTCAAGGTGCTGGCCGCCTATGCGCCTGCACTGGACAGCTGCGGCATCACTCTGGCCAATATGTATATAGACGCCGCTTTCAACTATGCGGACGGCACTCCCGTGCGCAACTGGTATGGAGAGACTTACAAGGGGCCGGTATCCGTGCGCTACGCCATTGAGCAGTCCATGAACATTATCGCCGTGAAAACCATTACCCAGATCACGCCGAAGCTGGCCTACGAATATCTGCTTAACTTTGGTTTTTCGACCCTGACCACCGGCAAGGTGGTGGGAAACCAGGTACTGGGAGATGTGAACCAGGCCACTGCGCTGGGCGGCCTGACCTACGGCGTCACTCCTCTGGAGCTGACCGCCGCATACGCCACCATCGCCAATGGCGGCGTCTACAACGAGCCCAAACTGTACACCCAGGTTAAAGATGCGGACGGCAATGTGATTCTGGACAACACCGGTTTTGAAGACAGCCGCCAGGTACTGCAGGAATCCACCGCGTTTCTGCTCACGGAAGCCATGGTGGATGTGGTGACCAAGGGTACCGGAACCTCCGCCAACTTTAACAGGGAAATGGCCATAGCCGGTAAGACCGGCACCACCTCCAGCAATGTGGATGTGTGGTTTGCGGGCTACACCCCCTATTATACCTGCGCCACCTGGGTGGGATATGACAACAATGTGCATATGTACAGCAGAAGAGATGAAAACAACGAGACCAATATCGCCAAAAAAATCTGGCACAATGTTATGGAGAAGATTCATGAGGATCTGCCTAGCCAGGCATTCTATGTGCCTGCAGGAGTGATCCAGTACACCGTGTGCAGGGATTCCGGCAAGCTGCCCAATCCCGGCGTGTGCCCGGAAACCTCTCTGCGTTCGGAGTATTTCGCGCCCGAGACGGTTCCCACCGATGTGTGCGACGTACATTACAGCGGTCTGGTCTGCGAATACGACGGCCTGCCCGCCAGCGCGGAATGTCCTTTCGCCATTCTCGGTCTGGCCACAAGGCTGCCTGCGGAGGATCCTTCTCTGGCGGCAGGTTCCACCGTAGCCACCGTGGCTCCTGACGGTACGGTATCCTATTCAAATCCGCTGGTACAGAGCACCTGCTGCCACAATACGCTTTTCTTCCTGTCACCAAACTACGAGGCAGTACTGGCCCAGCATAGAATGGAGATTGAACTTCGCAGACAACAGCATCAGAACATGCTGCAGTTTCAGCAAGACGGGATACTGCCCAACGCCAACGGCTGACAAAGCCATTACCCATGCAAAAGAGGTTGTTTCCAAACGAGAAACAACCTCTTTTTACGCGCATCTTATCCATTTTATCAGTTCAGCTTTAATGTCTTTATGCATTTCTTCAGACAATCTTTAAGAGGCTGCAGTTCATCTTTTAAATACCAGTTATTTAAAGATATATTAAATTCCTCTGCGTTGTCCTTTCCAATGGTTAAAATACCATTTCCCGATTCAATCAATATTTTACTGGCTACTATTGTAGAGGTCCTTTTATTCCCATCCCAAAAAAGCTGTTGCTTGCATGCATACGCGAAATATTCCAATGCTTTTTCTATGCAATCGCTTATTTCCATAATTCGTTTCAGCTCCGCCGCTACTTTTTCTTTTACTGGTATTGATAGAATAAAGTCGCCTACACCCACAGTTCCTGTTCTCAATACTCCCCATTGCAGACTTTCATTTCTGGAAACAAACTCATTTATTTTACATATATATTCTAAATCCAGTGAATGATCTATTGTGTCTATACAATATTTCCACGCATCACACAAATTAAGAACCGTTTGAATATCATCTACGGTTACCCCGTTCACAACAGCCCCGTCAATAATCGTCTGTGTTTGCGGAAATGTAACATTACATCCCTCAATATATGCTGTATTGTAAACTAACTCAACAAAAGTTTTCTTCGCCAAAAATATATTCTGCTCTCTGGTCAGCATATATACCTCCATGATCTATGATTTCCTCAGTCCATTTTCTGCAGCTATTTCCGTTCTGTCTCAATTACTCCTATTATATTCGACCCTCGCCAAAACGCAAGCTAAAATTTCATTCGAAGAGCCGCCGGATTATTTTAATTGTTTTTCATTCTCCTTTATATATGCAAAAAAATTTAAAAACAAATAAAAAAGCCCTTGAAAATCCAAGGGCTTAAAAGCTGCTGACGGGAATCGGACCCGTGACCTCCGCACTACCAATGCGACGCTCTACCGACTGAGCCACAGCAGCAGGTTGTGACGATCTCTCAACCACAAAAGTTATTCTACCAAAAGTATCTGCATTTGTCAACATTAATTGCACAAATATTTTACACAATTTTTCAATATCAGAAATATTTGTTTTTGGCCTTACGAAGCAGAAAGCGCACATGGTATCCGCGCTGCTCGCAGAGGGTATTGACCACCGCCTCCGCCTCTTCCGCCGCATTGTCATTGACACAGAAAATACAGTAATCCTTCTTACGGCCCAGGCGGAAGAGCCCGCCCTTGTTCCACCGTATGAAGTATGAAATCCGATTTTGCAAAAGTTCCCGCTCTATGGCCTGCTTACAGTCCAGGTCGCCCACTTCGCACAACTCGATCTCATTGTTTACCTTTACCATACTGTATAATGTCTGCTGCATCTGCCCCATCCCCATATCTCTGCATTTGCCGTCCGCCGCTGGCAAGACTGATAGAATTATAGCACATTAAATCATCTTTTACAAGCCTTCCGTCCATAACTCTCCTGCATCTGGCTGAGAATCAGGGGCTTCAATTCCTCTGCCGTAATCTGTCCTATATCGGGAAAACTGACGCTGGCCATAAAACAGACAATCTGAGAACTCACCGCGTAGCAAAGATATCCCACCGGCAGATCCGTGCGCAGTTCCCCGCTCTCCATACCCTCCCGGATCATATCTGTCAGCATGGTCACCAGGGTATAGTTCTCCTGCCCCTCCTCTTTGATCCGCTCCTGGAGTTTCAGACCACAGATGGAGGTATCCGTCAGCAAATGGATAAAATGCAGGAAACACTCCCGCTCCTCCATTTTCTCTTCCAGCACCTCCAGCAGATATTCCATCCGGTCAAAAAAGCTGGTGCGCCGGGCCAGTTCGGCCTCCACTTTCTCCTGTATGCACACCATCACATGAAGGATGGCGCTGACAATGATTTCCTCTCTGGTATCAAAATAGTCGTAGGCCGTCCCCTTTCCGATCCCCGCTTTCTGGGTGATGTCAGACACTTTGAGAGTGCGCACATCCACTCCCTGGAGAATCAGTTCCATCACGCCCTGATAAAGCTGCAGCACCTTTGCCGGTATTTGTTCTTTCGGTTCAAATCCTGTTATCTTTCTTATCACTTTTCTTTACTCCCTGTTTACGTGAAACCTTGTGCTGCTGTCCCGCCGCCTTTCCGGCGACCGGGCCCGCCTTGGGCTCCTCTCCCGGCACATCTCCGGCAAACGCTCCGATCTGGGGCTCCTCTCCCGGCACGTCCCCGGCAAACGCCCCCACCTGGGGCTCCTCTTCCGGCACATCTCCGGCAAACGCTCCGATCTGGGACTCCTCTTCCAGCACGTCCCCGGCAAACGCCCCGGCCTGGGGCTCCTCTCCCGGCACTTTCCTGTCTACCGGCTTTGTAGAGCGCTTTTTCCCAATTCTTTTTTCACCCTTTGGGGGCTTTCCCACAAAATCCGGCTGTTTTTTTTCCCTGATAAAAATGTCATATATGCAGGGAACCACCACCAAAGTAAGCAAAGTACCATACAGCAGCCCACCGATGGTGGTAACCGCCATGGGCTTTGCCATCTCTGCGCCCATGTCATCGGAGAGCACCATGGTAGACAGGGCCAGGATAGTGGTCAGCGCCGTCATCAGCACCGGCCGCAGCCTGGTACGGCCCGCCGTCAAGATGGCCTCCCGCTTGTCCATGCCCTGCTCCCGCAGTTGATTCATATAGTCAATGAGTACGATTCCGTTGTTCACAATGATACCCGCCAGCATAACGAACCCAATCAGGGCTATGACACTGATCTCGCTGCCACTGATAAACAGCCCCAGCAGGCCACCGGTGAAGGCCAGGGGAATGGTAAACATAATGATAAAAGGCAACAGCAGTGACTGGAACTGGGCCATCATGATCAGGTACATGAACACCACCGCCAGCAGGAGCATCAGCAGCACCTGGCTGATGGCGTCGTTGATCATCTCATTCTCTCCGGAAAATACCAGACTGTAACCCTCAGGCACCGGATAGTCCGCCAGCCGGGCCTCCACCCTGGAAGATACCTGTCCCACATTGTAACCCTCGGCTATGGCGGCAGACACCTCAATATAGCGGTTCTGATCCGCCCGGCTGATGGAGCTTAAGGATACCGACGAGGACAGCTCCGCAATCTCAGACAGAGGGATTTCCACCTCCCGGCCTTCCTCATCCGTCCCTTTGATGGGCAATTCCGCCATCATGGCTCTGGTCAGTTCCATGTCTCCGCCGTGGGACACATAGACCACATAGTCTTTGTCCGTTGCCGCCAGCGTGGTGGCATTGCTGGAATCCGCCAGTTTAGGGGCGATCTGGGCAAACACCTGGGCCACGGTGAGGCCGTACCGCACCGCCTTTTCCCTGTCAACGACCACGCGCAGCTCCTCGCCGCTCTCGGCCATGCCGTCGGACACCTGGCTGGTTCCCTCCACGGACTCCACAATGGCCGCCACTTCTCCGGCAATCTGCCGCAGCGTATCCAGATCCCGGCCCCGCACCTGAATGGAGATGCCGCTGCCTCCCATGGCGCTCATGTCCATACTGGAGGTGTCCACCGTAATTTCCGCCCCCAGGTCCGCCGTCCTGTCCAGAATCTCCCGGGCAATCTCCTCGTTGCTTCGTTTTTTATCCTCCCGCGCCACCACATAAATGTCTGTGCTATGGGTACTGCTATTGCCGCCTCCGGTGAGCATGGCCAGGGAAGACGTGCTGGCCATGGCCCCCACATCCGTGATGTCCTCCATCTCCAACAGCCTTTCCACCACTGTGTCCGTGAGATTCCCGGTCTCCTCCAAAGTGGCGTCCTCCGGCAGTTTCACGCTTACTGTCATCTGAGTGGAGTCCATATCCGACATGAAAGCCGTGCCATTGGTCCAGGCCAGGGCAAAACTGATCACCAGCATGGCCAGCGCCAGCACCAGCACCAGACTTTTGCACTTCAGAGAGCCACTCAGCAGCTTTACATAGCCCCCGGACAGGGCCGCAAAGAACCGCCCTTCCTTCTGCTCCCTGGTCCTGGTGAGCAGCTTGGAGGCCATGGCGGGCACTACCGTCAGGGCTATGATCAGGCTGGCCAGCAAAGAGTAGGCAATGGTCAGTCCCATATCCACAAAAAGCTGCCGGGTGATGCCCTCGGTAAAAACAATGGGAGCAAACACGCACACGGTGGTCATGGTGGAGGCGATGATGGAACCCGTCACCTCCCGGCTGCCCTCTATGGACGCCTCCAGGATGGATTTGCCCTCCCCCCGCATCCGGTATATGTTCTCAATCACCACGATGGAGTTGTCCACCAGCATACCGATGCCCAGCGCCAGGCCGGACAGAGAGATAATGTTCAGTGTCACACCGCTGAAATACATGCACACGATGGCTGTCACCAGACTGATGGGAATGGAGAAAGCCACCACCATGGTGGGACGCAGATCCTTCAGGAACAGAATCAGGATCAGGATCGCCAGCAGGCCCCCCATCAGGATATTGCTCACAATGGAGTCCATCACCAGGTCAATATAGACTCCCTGATCCATCAATGTGATCACATGCAGCTTTTCGTCCGCCTTCATCATGTCCGAAAAACGCTTTAACAACAGATCTGACACCGCGCCGGTGGAGTAACCCGTCTGTTTCTGAATAGACAGCATGCAGCCGGGACTCCCGTTCACATTGGTATAGATCTCGCCCGAATTGTCCGTGAAAAACACGTCCGCCACATCTCCCAGCGTGATGACAGGCACCCCTTCCATATGCAGATCCATCAGGGGCAGGGCTTTCAGTTCTTCCAGGGTGGACGGCTTATCTCCCACTCGTACCAGATAATCCACGCCTTCCTCCGTCACATAGCCTCCCGGCATGGAAAAATTCTGGGCCGTCAGCAGATTCTTAAGCATATCCACCGTGAGAATCTCCGTCATATCGGCGCTGTCATATGCCTCCTGTCGGGCCTCCTCCAACTGCTTTTCTCCCTCTTCCAGCTTCTCCCGGGCCGCCTCCATCTGCTCCTCCCCGGTCTTGATCTGCTCCAGGGCCGCATCCAGCTGGGTCTGCGCCAGTTCCATCTGATATTCACCCAGATTGATCTGAGAGGCAGCATTGGCAAATTCCACCGCTGCGGTCAATTCTCCCTTTTCCACCTCAATCAGACCGCTGTTGACCTGGCCGATCTTCTCGTCCAGTTCAACCACGGTGCGATTGACCAGGCCCTCGAAGGCTCCCAGCCCCTGGCCATTGGTCAGGGCATTCAGGGACTGCTCCAGATTGCCCCGCTGAGAAGCAAGCTGGGTGGATACCCCTGCGGTAATGATACCCAGATTCACATACACTGTCTGAAAATTGTCCGGATCCGCCCAGTCCAGATCCCGCAGGTTGGAAAGCAGGGAGGCCATCTGCTCGTTGGAACCCATCTGTTTAACGATATCGCTGGCAAAAAAACGTTCCTTCAGCTGATAGATCTGCTCCCGGGTCTCATCATCCACATCCGCATCAGAACCGGATACGGAAAAGCCGCCCGTCAGACTGTTATATTCCCTTATGTAGCTGTTTGTGCTCTCCTGAATCTTATTGATCTGATCTATACCGGCCTGCAGCCCTCTGGCGGTGGCCAGATTGGTAATCAGGGTCATCTTGGTGGACTCCAGGCTGGTCTTGGCTGTCAATAGCTGGTTCTTGGTCTCTGCCAGTTTAGCCCCGGTCTCCTCCTGGGTTCTGTCCAGCTCATCCCTGCCTTCCTGAAGATCCTTCCTGCCGCTGTCGATTTCCTTGAGGCCGTCCTTGATTTCTTTTTTTCCGTCCTCCAATTCCTGTTGCCCGTCTTCCAGTTCCTGACGGCCCTCAGCCAGTTCCTCCTCCGCATCCCGCATCTTATCGTCTATGGCCGCATAGATCTGCCGGTTCAGAGCATCCACTTTCTCCTGGCGGATGATCACATTGACACTCTCCTCCAGAAGACCCACGGCGCTGGCACTGGCCACACCCTCCAGACTCTCCACCTCGGGCATCAGAACATCTGTGACATATTCGCTGATCTGGGCGTACTCCAGGTCTTCCACCCCCACGGCCACCATCATCACCGGCAGCATGTCCGGGTTCAGCTTCATAATAATAGGGTTGCCCACACTGTCGTCCCAATAGGACTTGATCTGGTCCAGGTTCTCCCGGATCTCCAGCGACACTGCATTCATGTCTGCCGACTGGGCAAACTCCAGCACCACCATAGAATAATTTTCCGAAGAAACGGAACTGATGCTCTCGATATTGCTGACCGTGGCCATGGAAGACTCCACAGGCTTGGTCACAACCATCTCCACCGTCTCCGGGCTGGCCCCCACATAAGTGGTCATAACGATCACATAGGGCAGACTGATGTTGGGCAGAAGGTCCGTGGTCATCCTGGTGAAAGACACCACGCCCAGCACGATGGCAAGCACCACTCCCACCAATACGGTATATGGTTTTTTTACGCTTAATTTAGAGATCATGAGGCATTTCCTTTCTACAGTCCCACAACTGACGCCTAATATATTTCCTGTCAGACCAGCCTGCTATGACTAAAAGCCAATTACCGACCGGCCAGTCAGTCGCCTGTAGAAATTATATGCCGCCCCTTTGGGAAAGTCAATCCACAAGCTCCCGGAATATTATTAAAAAAAAATAAAGAAGACACTCTATAGCATCTTCTTTATCTTGCCCTTCAGCCGCTGCAGCGCATTGTCCGTGGATTTCTCTTCCCGCCCCAGCACTTTGGCAATCTGGCTGTAACTCATGCCTGTAAGGTACAGATCCAGAACCTGTTTCTCAAAGCTGCTGAGTTCCCTGTCGATCTGGCTCTCCAGATACTCCACCCGCTCCCGGTCTATGAACAATGTCTCCGGGTTCTGATCCTGGTCCGGAGGCAATGCCTCCGCCAGTTCCAATTCTTCGTTGTCTCCCTGGCCGCGCCCATTGCCATATAGTGATACATAGGTGTTCAGAGGCCAGTGTTTCTGCCTGTGGGATGCCTGTACCGCCGTGTACATCTGGCGGCTGATGCACAGATCCGCAAAGGTATAGAAACTGGCGTCCCGGCCACAGTCATAATCCCGGATGGCCTTGAACAGGCCAATCATACCTTCCTGAATCAAATCTTCGTTGTCACCCCCCAGTATATACATGGACTTGGCCTTGCTGCGCACCAGATTTTTGTACTTGTCCATAATGTAGTCCGTGATGGGGCTTTCGCCGCCCCGCAGGCGGTCGATCAGTTCCTCATCGCTGACCCGGCTGTATTCCCGTTCCATCCCGTCTCCTCCGCTGCGCATCGGTTGCTTTGCCCTTGGCGCTTTATTCTGCCATGTTGGTTGCTTCGCCCTGGGCGCTTTATT
>JAAWKU010000115.1 GCA_022797535.1 Lachnospiraceae bacterium
TTATGGCTTAAATCGGATGGTACGGATCATAGGATATGAAAAAAATGGAATCCGATGTGCTCTAAGAAAGTAAGCATAAATTTAAGCGTCAGAGCTGCTCTGTTGGTTTCCGCCTTGACAATCCTTACCCCTTGCACATTCTCCCTGAATGGCGGCGGGGGCAGCAACGGTGTGGAAGCGGCGGAAATCTCCCTTGACACCCCTGCTGATGAACAGCAGGCAGAGGGGGATTTGGAAGATCCACAGTACGCATCCGTTTCAACATACGAAGAACTGGTTGCGGCGATTGAGCAGGCAGATGACGGAACAGTAATAGGCATCGGCTGCATGATTCAATGCCCGGACGGTGCAGACCTTGGTAAACCGGATTATTCCGTAATCCTTCGCCGGACAGGACCAAGGGGCTGGCTCGCTTTTGGCGGAAACCAAAGCCTTGTGCAGAACATTACATTTGATGGTGACAATATTCTGTCATTCTCTGCATTTATCAACAGTGGATGTTCGTCCCTAACGGTAAAGAACTGCAATTTTATTAACTGTAACAATGAATTCGATGGCGCCATCTGCACTGGCAGCGGTGATCTTTTGCTCATTGGCTGTCGCTTTGATAACAACACAGGAGACTCCGGCGCACATCTACGTATTGACGGAAACAAGGCAACGATTGAAAACTGCACATTTACCAACGGACACGCAAGATATATAGGCGGGGCAATTTTTACTTGTGCATTTGAGGAAACTTCTCTGTCCGGATGCGTCATTACCGGAAATACTGCTGATATTAATGGGGGCGGTATCTATAGCAGTTCGAGGAACCTGATTATTACAGAGAGCAAAATCCATGGAAATACGGCAGCTTCTGAAGCAGACGATTTAACCTTGATGCCTAAAATGAATGCGCCAATATTTGATGACTATCAAAATGTAATTAAACTTTATGAACCTGACGGCCTTTTCCCAAATGATTGGGAAACGCGGGAATATTTTGAAGATATGCTGCCAGATCCCGGAACGGTGTACTTCCGGACTTTCCGTGAAAAGAATCCGGAACAGGAACCGCCATCCATAATACTGAACACTTCAGAACTCGTTTTAAATATTGGCGATTCCGATACGTTGACTGCAACGCTTCAGCCAGAAGGGGCAGATGGTATCATTGAATGGAACAGCAGTGACAGCGCAGTTGCATCCGTAGATGATGCCGGCCTTGTGACGGCAATCTCTGCTGGAAAAACTTCAGTTACTGCTACTGCCGGGGATGTATCCGCCACCTGCCTTGTAACAGTCCTGCCAGATATGTATACTATTGAAGCGGAACCAAGCCCTGCACAGGGAGGAACTGTCAGCGGGGCCGGAGATTACGAAGACGGTGCATCGGCCACTGTAACAGCAGTTCCTAACGCCGGATTCCGGTTTCTGGAATGGACTGAAAATGGCAGCCAGGCCAGCACAGACGCAAGTTATACATTTACCGTAAGCAACAATCGGAAATTGACCGCTGTTTTTGAACCGGTTCCTCCGTCAGATCAGACTGGAAAACCGGATTCCGATTCTAGCGATAAGGACAAACCTGGCGGCGGGAACACGTCCAATGATGAAAATAAACCTGACGACGGGAACGTATCTGATGATAAGAATAAGCCTAGCACCGGGAACGATTCCAACGATGGGGACGTTGTAACAAATGTTTCATGTTCATTGACAGCAATCATTGTTTTTTATGATGAAAACGGGAAAATGATTTCTTCCGTTCCGCAAAATCAATTTAATTTGTCAGACGGAGATTCCATCAATCTTTCCGCCATAGCTCCTCAGAGCTGGCACACTTGGAAGATTTTTATTCTGGCGGAAGGGACATCCGGTTCAAAGCCAGAACAGCTCCACATATCCTATGCAGCTTCCCCGGTTCAGCCGTAGGAAAGAAAGCAATAGGGAAGTCGCTAGAATTTAAAATAGCCAATAAAACAAGGAATGGAACACTGATCACACAGAGTTTTCGAAAAATGTTAACACCAAAAAGGGCATAACCGTCAGAAGCGGCGGCTATGCCCGTTCTTTTCTTATCCTGTTTTCAATGCTTCAGCCCTTTAATGATTGCACGCACATTCTGTCGCTGTTCTTCTGTCAGGGCATCCATATCTTCCAGAAGCTCGCGGTACTCTGCCGGATGCCCATTGCCCTCGTCAAAAAATTCTGATGGTGTGACTTCCAGATACTCACAGATATAGAAAAATACCTGCATGGACGGAAAGCCGTTCCTGTTTTCTAACCCATTGATATATCCCGTACTCTGGCCAATAGCCAGGCTCATTTCCCTTGCGGATACACCTTTTTCATTCCTCAATTTTGTCAGCCTGTCGTAAAATAAATCTTCAAACATAACCGTCTGCCCTTTTTGTATAATTGTATCCTACGTCTATGCGGATTATATCCAGTACAGCCATACAATTTACTTGAAACGTCCGATTAAATTAGACATTATAGTATAAATATATATTTTAACCAGACGGGAGGATGTTATGAAGAAAGACGGCAGATCAAACATAAATAAATGGAGAAGATGCCTGATAGCGCTAGCAGTTTTTCTCATGCTGACAGTAATTGGATGCCAGCATGAAAACAAAACCGGGAATATTTCAGAAGAAACAAAAATACCGGAAGAAACAGAGAAGGAACCATTTTCTCACTATACGTCCGATACAAAGCCAAAGGACTGCCTGCTGTGTGGGGATGGGGAAGGAACTCTTCTGCCTTTATACTGGGGGCAGAAAAATCTGGGCATTATCAGCCTGCACACATTTGATATGGTTCCAGTCACGATTAACCGGTATGATGATTTCGGTAATATCATCGAAGAAGCGGAGAATGGAACATCCACACATTACACCAACACTGGTGAAGATGGTTTTACGGCTTGGGTGTCGGCAGACACGAATCGTGGTTATGCGAATGGCCATTTATCTTTTAGGAAAAATGAAGCGCTGGATATTGAAAAAGCAGCTTCAAATTTGTGTTCGGAATGCGTGAATCGTATCATCGAGAACTGCTGGGAGAATGAGCCTTACAGCGTTGGCGTCATTGATTTCGACACAGGGAAAGTGCGGCTTTTTGAAGAAAAGATTACTGCCTTTACCTTTGGAGATTACTATATCTCCTGTGACCAGAGAGAAAATGATGGAAAAGATTTTCAGGGTATAGATTTATTAATATTTTATTGCCCGGAACGGTATCCTGATTAGAAAACTGCTACATGGCATTCAACAGACGACCGAAAGAAGCACATCTAGTCTTACCTCGCGTAAAACCACACCGTAAGGCGTGTTCACAAAAGAGCGGCCTATTTTATCGGGGATTGATATATCTACTTTTCCCAATAACATATGGCAATCGAAACGTAGATTTTGGAACGAGTTTTGAAGCAAAATCCCCCTCAAAACCATCTGATTTCAAGAAGTATTCCATCCTCTAAAAACCCGTCCCAATAACGACCGTTTAGGGACAGCCTTTTCCCCCTGTGATTATGCCGCTTTTCTCTGCTCCACATGATCTCTATTCCTATAAGTGACCTGCAGCGTCTGTCCGTTGGCAACCCTGGCAACCATCACCTGGCTGGAGGGCTTCGCTTTGCCGAAGGTACAGATACTTTCCCCATTATCCACAAATATCGGATAATTCCGCCCGGAAAGCCTCTGGATCAGCATGGCGGCATCCAGTCCGGCACGCACCTGCTCCGACAGGGACAGGCATTTGTATTCCCGCCCCTCATAGGAAAAGCGGAAGCAATCCTTGATCTCCCCGGTACTTTTCACAAGTTCCGTAAGCACGATCTCAGTACTGCCCATCTTTAACCCGTCCAACATCAGCTCCACACGCTTTGCCATATACAGGATGGCCTCATTTATCAGCCTTTTTGTCTGGGAAATTTCTGTCTCCGTCTCTGCAATCAGCCCTTCGTAATCATACTCTTCCGTGCTGTCTAGGGCCTTCATTTGTGCTTCAATCTCTTTCTTTTTTCCGCACAGTTCACTGAACCGCCCGGACTGTTCTTCTGACCACCTGCCATTTTTGATGCTACTTTCCTGTTCGCTTATTTTACTTTCAAGCTCCGAAAGCCTATCAGAATAATCCTCCCTGTCCAGCTCCCTTGCGACATTCATCTCCTGAAGACGCTGGTTCAGTTCTGACAGTTTATTATTTTCCTTTTCGAGCGACTCTGCTTTCTGCCTGTCAAATGCCTCCCTTGCAGCATCTTCATCTGCTCTGGCGGCAATCAGGATACTTTTTATCGGATTTCCCTCATCAACAATCGCCGACAGCTTTTTCTGCATTTCTTCCCTCACGGCTTCGGCATTTTCCTCCGTCACCATCATACCGCATACCGGACACGGATACCCTGCAGCAATGTCCACAAACGCATTTTTCTGCCTGTTGAATTCTCCACGCAGGGCATTAAGCTGTGCCTCCGCTTCAGCAATCTGCGCCGTAAAGGATGACTGGTACTGTTGTGCAGCTTGTTTTGCTATGGATTTTTCCGTCTCTTTTATCTCTCTCAAAAGCTCCTGCATGGCTTTTTCAGCATTGCTGTCTGATGTCTCTGAGAGCAGGGCTGCACGTTGTCTGCGCAGTTCTTCCAGCGTCCTTTTTTCTTCCTCCGGATTCCGTCCTTCATCACGGAACATAGAAAGTTCTTCCAGTTCAGAGGAAATATCATCAACGGATGCTTTCAGTTCCTCCAGTTTCGCAGTGCGCTCCTCACGCTGGAAATCCTGAAGCTCCTTCTGCCCCCTGTAGCTGATAAGCGTGTCATTCAGCTCTTTCAGTTCACTCCTGCGGTTTTTGATGAACACCTCCGGTGAAAGCAACGGTTTATCTGCCAGAATCTCCTGTGAGGATGCGGGAAGCGCCGCCATCACGTCCTCATGCTTCACAACCGGCAGGAGCTTTTCAAGCATCCCTTTCCCATTCTCGCCAAGCACGTTGATAAAATATAAGGGATTCAGGATGGAGAGGAAAATATCCTTTCCGCCAAAAACCTTGTTTAAATCTGACTGCCTGACCGTGATCCCGTCATAGGCGATCGCCGTGTCACGTTTCCTTGTCCTGGTCAGGTTATGGGATTTCCCTTTATCATCCACAAAATCCACGCTTACCGTCATTTCCTGCATATTCTTATTCTGCAGCCGGTCCAATCCCTTGTCGCCAAAGAAAGGCGTGCCCACAAATGCGAAAGCTATCGCGTCGGCAATGCTTGATTTCCCCTGCCCGTTGGAAGCCGTAATGAAAGTCATATCCCCAAAGTCAAAGGTAACGGTATCCTCAAAGCATTTGAATCCGGTAAGGGCCAGCCTTGTAATCGTAAAACCATTCATCTTCTTCATAAATGCTGTCATTCCTTTCAAAAGGAGAGGGGGAATGTAATGCCCCTCTCCGAATCATCGTTTATGCCGCCAACTGGTAGGCGCTGATGAGATTGTACTCGCCGTAATTCCCATTCTTTCTCTCAATCTGCACATTGTTCAGGCAGGCACCCGCCTTAATCGACTGGTCTGTAGCCCTGATGTAAGCCTTCACCACGCCGCCCCTCCGATCGACCATCTCCAAAAACTGGCTGGATTTCCCAGACGGCCTGATAGAACGGACTTGATAATCATAAGCCGGGGATGCCGCAGCCTGTCCTGCATTCGCTGCTGTATTCGTTGCCTGCGCAGCCTGTACCTGTCTGCTATTTGCCGCTGGCGCTGCCTGCGTCTGTCTGACATTTGCAGCGGATGCTGTCTGCGCCTGCCTTGCATTTGATGCCGATGCTGCCGGTGTCTGTCTGGTATTCGCCGCTGGTGCCTGCCCGGAAGGATTTCCCTGCTGAGCCTGCCTTGCTCCGAATATCCGGTTCAGCATGGCATTGTATTCCCTCTCCAGCCTGACATATTCATTCTGTTTAATCACAAAGGATTTCCCGCGGGCTTCAATCTCCACCCATATCCCTTCCATTTCATACAGATAACGCCCGATGCCCCAGACGCTTGCGGCACGCTTGAAGGAATCCGACAGTCCGCCCTTGATTGGCTCAAAATCGCTGTTCTCCGCACCGTCAAATTTTGTCACCCACTCCTTCCGTTCATCGTAAAAGATACTGATGCCGCAAATCTGGGAATTGTCATGCCACAGGGAGTATACGTTTTTCCAGTTGAACGGCCCGACTGTTTCATCCAGTCTTTTCTGGACAGCACGGGCATCCATATAAGCCACAGCCATGCCCCTCTGCTTATCCTGTGAAGTAACCTGAATCTTCCACTCAATCTCCCTGCCATTGAACGGCTCGCGCAACCGTCTGATGATTTCCTCATAATTCATGCTTTTTAATCTCCTTCCTTTGGTTAAAATTTCTTCTGGTTAAGCTACATATTCCCCGCATACAGGGCATCTGTGCTGGTCCGGCAGTATGCCATAAATATCGTCAACGTAGAATAATCCGACAAATGGATTGTATATCGCCGTGCAGCGTTTCCCTTTATATTCGGCGATAACATCGTTGCTGCCTTTCTCGTGCAGGATCATCGCCTCATCCTGTGCCTTCAGGCTGTGTATCATTGCTTTTGCTGTAAACATATCTGTATCAGCCGCTCCTTCCTTCTATGAAATCATTCAAAACCCTCCCGCTTGGTATCAGCACATCGCTGTAATAAAATGCCGGTTCCTTGTCCTTTAACAGTTCCAGCAGTTCCCGCATTTCCAACCCCGGCTTGTTCAGGGAATGGTTAAAGTGGTCATTGTTGTTCGGCATCGCCATGATATAGTAGGGCAGGCTTGCCAGGATATACAGGCTTTCGCATTTTGGAAATGTATTATTCCCTGTGCAGAGATGGAAGCCGCTGACATTTGACAGCGGGTAATGGTACATTTTTGTATCCGGTTTTAACCGGTTGCTGTTTTCCACCACGCCAAGCCTGCAGGCGCTTATGCGCCCTTCCCCCGACAATCTGAACCCGAATACCAGATACGGCAGGGGAAAGTTTCTATACTCCGTGCCAAAATAACTGATATCCGCCCTGCCTTCCGTGTAGAGCAGCACAGCATCCCTGCTACCGTCATCATATATGTTGACCGATACACAGCCTTTCGGGAGCAGCCCGGTACGGACAGCCCCTCGGACCATACTCTTATCAATGCATTTTACTAAAGTATCCGGGGCAATCTGCTTGAAACTCTTAATGCCCCCGGAATCCCGCTCCACCATTACCCTGCCATCGTCGCTGATCCGGATGACCGTTTCACTCATGCCGCCATCACCTCCTCTCCCGGAAGCTTCACAACATCTGCCTTCTTTTTCTGTAAAATATCCCTCAACCGCATACAGGCATCCGAAAACCATTCATAGATTTCAACCAGCCCGTAGGCCAGCCACCCCAGGTCAACATAATCATCCTGATAGATAAATACGCCGATCCTGCTGTGGAACGGGCGTTTCGGTTCCGTATGCACCATGAACCTCCAGTCAAGGCAGTATGAGAAATTTAAGTGCCTCCCTATTTCCTGTCTTGCCTCCTGGATATACGGATTCTGCTCATCAGGAATTTTATGAGCTTTTCCATATTCGCCTGCCAGTACGCAGAAATCGACGATCACCGGGTCTGACAGCACATGGATTTCCATGCCATGCTTTTCATAATACTGGCCGTAACAGTTTTCAAAGATATTTTCTATCAGCCCATACATATTTTCGTAATAGACATCATAATCCACTATGTCAAAGAAGTTCGCCTCCACCACCTCATACCTGCCCATATCATAGAGCCTTTTGGCAATGTAAAGGGTATTCAGTATTTCATCAAACCCGTCTATGACCATACTCCGCACCTCTATACAAATGCGGAAACGGCAGTATGCGGCGGTATATTCTGTAGAATATGCGCCAGCGAATCCGCCCTCCTTACATTTCCCTCCAAAGTCTCTGAATACAGCTCCCGTATGGAATCTATGTCGTCCGCTTCAAAACTGCCGAAATCCACTTCCGACAAACGGACATCCCTGCCTTCTGACAGCCGCCCATAAATCCTCTCATAGAGATACCGTGTACCCCTGTTCATATCGGGCAGCTTAAAAGCATCCGCCTCCTCAATCGCGGACACAAGCTGTTTTACACTCACCGTAACCATTGCTTTTCCTCCATATTTTTTAATAATCTTCCGGCATCATCACCGTTGTATGTGACCGGTCAGACTCGGTAATGATCCAGAAATGCTTGCCGCCTTTACCGGTATAGGCGGACAGGATGCGTTCCCCGGATTTCAATGCACCGTCATTGGCACGCCAGTCGGACTTACTGACTTCGCCCCAGTCGCCGGACTGGTGGCGGGAAAGGCCGGCATTGATATCCGTACTCGATAAAATATCCTGTGCATGGGCTGTAATGACAACCCTGCCTAACGGCACTCTGGATTTTATCCCTGCTGATATTCTGCCCGGAACCACATCCCTATCGTTATCACTGTCATTTTCTGTGTCCGTATTTCCTCCATAATCCGAAAGGGAAATGAATCCCTGCGGAGTCAGCAGGTTAAATATCATCTTGTTGGAGCGTGTTTCGTGAACCGTCGTGGAAGTCAGGTCGCCCCTGCTGTTCAGATTCTCTTCGCTGCTGACACTGGTTTCTTTTATAATGCGCCCCTTGATGATATGCGGCGTATCACATTCCACAAGGCCGTTAATCAGCCCGGAACCGCCGATCAGGCCGACCTGCCCAAGATTCAGGGGAAGGAGAGGGCGCTTTTCGCCGCAGTCCAGCTTGTTCTTCTCGAACATCCTGGAAAAGCTGGTTGATTTCTTCATCTGTTCCGCCAGCTCCGCCACATTAAACTCAGCGCCCTTGAACAGTTCCACTTTCTTTGCCACATCGGGAAGGGCATAACGGTTCTCCGGCAGTTCCGTAAGTTCCGGCAACTGTTCGGGCTGGAATGCCAGGGATGCAAGCCCTGCTGCCTGCTCAGAACCATCCTGCCGTTTCCTGCGGATGCCCAGGACAGCCGCCTGCTTGAATCTCTGGAACTCGCCGCCTGTAAATTTCCATACCGTCAAATCCTCAAAATTATCACACAAAATGCGGCATATGTCAGGTGTCAGCCGATAATAAGGGATGATGTAGATTAATAACCCGCCGTAAAGCAGATGGGAGATAGAATCAACCAGAAATCTTTTCTCATTCCGGGTATTTGCCCCTCCCTCTGTCATTACTGACAAATACGGCGGATTCAGCAGCATAAGATGGAATGCTTCATTGCTGATCCGGGAACGGAAATAGGAGCCGAAACCGACACGGTCCAGCCGTGCCAGTGACTCCTCCGCCCTGTGCCTGTCAAGCTCCACGCCATAGGTCTTACAATTCTTACCTTCTGCCAGCGTATGCATCGCCAGCCCGCAGCCGCAGCACGGGTCAAGCAGGTTTGCTGCAATCTCCCCTGGAAATTCAATGCCTTGAGCCAGATACCTGACATGCTCCAGATCCGTAGGATAATAGCCCATCTTGACGCCCGCCATCAGATGCCCGATGACGGCAGCGCTGGTGGTCTTTGCTTCGGTATTTCCTGCAAGGGGCAGTTTTTCCAGATAATCAGACATGAACCCACACAGCCTTGTATAATCCGGCGTCATAAGGTTAAACGCTTTTACGGATTCACTTAATTTTACGGAATAACCCGCCATCTGCGGCAGCTCCATCTCAAGCAAAGGCAGCGCCGCATAGCGCAGGGCTGACAGAGCCCTGACCTGCTGCTGTTTCAGGTCATTGTATGCTTCACGGGCCTTTGCCCTGTTTTCCCTATATTTCTCCACCCGTCTGCGCAGTACCGGAAATTCATTGACGGCCTGCCTGATGGCACGGGCGGATTCTTCCAGTTTTACAAGGGCGTAATGCTGCCCGCCGTTTTCTTCATCATGCTGCATACCCTGCCTCCTCCTTTAACGGTTTCCGCAATGCCAGCAGTGTGTCCACCAGCTCCGCATATTTCCCGGAAGCGAACATATCTGCCGGAAGCCACTGGTTTCTCCCTCCGGTGTAATCTTTCATATGGGAAATCTGCCGGTATAAAAAGGACTGCCAGCCCATAGAGGACTGGGACAGCTGAACATACAGCCCATTCCCTTCGCTCCACATGCCCATAAGCGTAACCTCCCCGGATACGGCAATGCCGCCATAGTTATTCATCACTTTACATTCCCGAAAGCCTAAATCCTTTCCAAGGGCACGTAAGAATGCTGCCGACTTTGTATGGAACTGTTTTTTTGCGCCATTCGGCCCGCTTTCCCGCTCACCGAAAATGTATCCCAGATTTTGCGATACGAGGCCGTGTATGGTTTTCATGTT
>JAAWKU010000116.1 GCA_022797535.1 Lachnospiraceae bacterium
CAGAAACAGCATGACCACCTTGCCCCCGGTCTCCCGTCGGGCAGTACTCATCAGCAAGCCCCAATACACTGTCAGCAGACTGAAGCAGATGATCTCCGGCATACCGCAAAGCATGTAGCGGGTGTAGGGCATAAAACAGCAAAACAGCAGCGCCACCAGCCCAAGCTGCTTCCAGGTGGGTCGGACCAGTGCCACAAACAGAGCCATAGCCAGCGTTAGAAACAGAATATTGCTGTAGACAGGGGCCATCAAATTCCATCCGAAAATCAGACCGTACAGCAGCCAGGGCCACACCAGCACAGGGCTCCAGGCAGCAAAAGACAGCTTCAGCGCATGGCTCTCGTTGAACCCGAAATATCCCTGGGGATACCCGTGGGACAAGATTCCTTCCACCTGCTTGTAATAAAATAATTCATCATTCCACTCTGAGGCAGGCAGATAAACCTGGGACAGACGCCCTCCCTGGGCAGCGCAGGCGGCCACACAGCATAATAGCGGCAGCAGCGCCATAAGTCCTGCCTTCAGCGTCAGGATCCGCCGCTCCCGGTTCCACCAGGCCCACAGCCTCCCTGCAATGTTTTGTCTCCCTGATCTCTTTTCCATCCGCTTCCTCTCGCTCATTCTCCAAAGGCTCCTGAGAATGTTCCCGCCGACCCACATTCCCGGACCAGAGCCTGCTCTCTCTCATTTTTCAAAGGCCCCTGAGAATGTTCCCGCCGACCCACATTCCCGGACCAAAGCCTGCTCTCTCTCATTCTTCAAAGGCCCCTGCATCCCGGCCTTCTCCCGTGCCATGTTCCGCGTCATGGGCCGGAGAGGGCGTTTCCCCACCCTCTTCCGGCGCGCCCGCTCCGTTGACGCGTTCCCGTACCACATACTGGGGTGAATTGTTCAGGCTGATATAGATCCGCCCGATGTATTCCCCGATCAGTCCCAGCATAATCATAATCATGCCTCCAAAAAACACGATGGCCGCCATGGTGGAACTGAATCCCATGGGCACCTGGGGGTTTAGCAGGCGCTTGATAATGGTATAGAGCCCATACAGAAAGCCCGCCGCCGCGCTCAGACAGCCCACACAGGTGGCGATGCGCAGAGGTTTCACGGAAAACGCGGTAAACCCGTTGAACCACAGGCCCAGCAGCTTCTTGATGGTATACCCGGAACCGCCCACCTGCCGCTCCCGGTGATTCACCTCCACATTGGCGATGTTTTTGGTGGCCCGCAGTACCAGGCCGATGACGTAGGGATAGGAATTCTGGTAGCGGATCATATCCTCCACCACGAATCTGCGCACGGCAAAATAGCTGGATATATACAGTTCCCTGGGTTTATCCAGCATAATGCGGGTCATGATCTCATTCACTTTGCTTCCCAGGTTGCGGAACAGAGAATGCTGTTTGTGAGCGTAGCTGGCATAAACCGCGTCAAATCCCTCTTCCAGCTTGCCCAGCAGCCTGCCCGCCTCGATGGCCGGGGTCTGTCCATCGTCGTCCAGACATACCACATAGTCCCCCGCAGACTGCCTCAGCCCTGCCATCAGCGCCGCATGCTGCCCAAAATTCCGGGAAAAATGGATCCCCCGAATTCGGCCGTCCCCCTGACAGAGCTTGCAAATCACCTCCCAGGTCCCGTCCGGCGAACAGTCATTGACCAGTATGATCTCGTAATCATACCGGGACATTCCCTTCATTGTCTCTTGGATTTCCGTCACCACATTCCCCAGCGTGCGCTCCGAGCGATAGCAGGGGATCACAAAACTCACTTTCATTTTTCCGCCACCTATATCTTTTTTTCAGGATTCTTCATTATCCGGCATATTTTCCACCTGCTCCCCCGGATTCACCGGGTTCAGAATCCCCATCAGCACCATGTCTCTGTACTGTCCCTGGATACAAACATCCTCCCGCAGATAGGCCTCCCTCTCAAAGCCCGCCTTCTCATAGCTGCGGATGGCCCGTACATTGTCGGCAAAAACCCGCAAAAACAGCCTGTGCAGTCCCAACTCCCGGAAGGCATACCGAATCATCAGCCGGGCGGCCATGGTCCCGTATCCCTTTCCCCTGGCTCCCTCGCCCCCGATGAAGATGCCATACTCCGCCCTGTTATGCTGCCGGTCAATATCCCTCAGATAGACGGACCCCACGGGTCTGTCGCCCTCCTCTTCACAGATCATCATCTGCACCACCCTGCCGGTTTCCACCATAGTGCGGATCCACTGACGGTGGCTCTCCCGGGTAAACAATTCCTGATAAATGAAATTCCTGCGCACTGCCTCCTGGTTGCGCCAGGATACAATCAGGTCCGTGTCCTCCCCAGTCATGGGCCGAAGGTATATGGACATGGACGGATCCCTGTACTCTTCCATAATCAATTTTCTCCCGTCTTGTTCCGGGAATCCCTTCCCTTTCCCAAGGTTTTCCCAAGCCGTCCCAGGGCGCTGCCCAGTCCCGCCTGGGCGGCTGAAAGCCCCAGCGCCATATAAGGGATCAGCAGCACGATATAGGGCAGCACGTATCTGGACTTGGCCTCCCACAGAATGCTGAACAGGAAGCCGCCGATAACCCCTATCAGCAGTAGACACTGCAGAATATCTCTTTTTTGCGCCAGCCCTATGGCACAGTACAGTACCACGCCCAGATACAGCACGGTCAGATATCGGTTGGTGTAGTC
This sequence comes from Lachnospiraceae bacterium, assembly GCA_022797535.1. Taxonomy (GTDB): domain Bacteria; phylum Bacillota; class Clostridia; order Lachnospirales; family Lachnospiraceae; genus Acetatifactor. The sequence continues at coordinate 2,674 of JAAWKU010000116.1, forward strand.
CCGATAGCGCTGCTGCCATGCGCCATAATACAGTTTCTCCACCATCCCCGTGGGGGGCTGTTCAAAGGTGGCAGTCATCACCAGGCTGCAAAAGGTAGGTTCATTCCACTGTTCCTGAATCTTTTCCTTGTAAAAGTCCCTGGCCATGGCCGGATCCCCCCGGAATTCTCCCAGGCGCTCCCGGATATAGGTCAGGGCAATATGGTTGGCTTTCTCCTCGTCGCTGCCCGCCTCGCCCCGGAACACGGAATTGTTGTACCCGTTGTACACACCGGCTCCTCCGGTAGACCGCTGCATGCCCATGGCAACATACATGCTGGCCGGAATGCCCCCCCGGATCTGAATCCCGGAGCGCAGTTCATAACTCAGGCGCATGGCGCCTATGGCTCCCAGGGGCACCAGAATGGTCAACGCCGCCACCACCAGCAGCCGAAGGCTGCGCTGCCGCAGGCTGTAAATCAGCATGGCGATACACACTGCGATCAGCATCACCAGCACGTTACTTCTGGCCAGCACTGCCACACTCAGGAACAGCAAAGACAAAAGCACACAGATGTTTTTCTTTCTGCGGCATCCCCGCACCAGCAGCCAGATTCCCAACATGCTGAAGCCGATGGAAAGCAGTTCCCCATATACATAGTTGGTATATAACCACAGGGGAAAAAACAGCAGGTCGCCGATGATCACATACAGGGAAGCCCTGGCATCCCCGAACAGCTCCTCTACCAGGGCGTAGGAGCACCAGACGGTACACATGACCATCAGCACATTGATATACTGCAGCAGCCTGTATCCCCCGCCGAAGGCCAGAAATATCTCGTACAGAAAGGTAAGTCCATACTGATGAGGGCACATATAGATATACCCTGTCATATCCCGGAAATTCCCCGCCTTGAAATCCATGGCGTCCAAGTATACCTGCATCTGGTCCCACACTGGCGTGATGTGGCAGAGGGACACCCACAGAATCAGGAGCAGGCCCATTCCCAGGGTAACAGCTATGGCAATCCTGCGCACCCGTCTTTTACACAGGCTTTCTTCCCCCCGCAGCACGATCCGCTGCAGCAGCCAGGCCGCCGCCATCACCCCTGCGAATATCAGCAGATTCCTGCCCGGGGAATCCGGCTCAATCAGGATGCTGTCCTCGCTGAGATTGACAGGATAACCGTGGGTGTAGCGCACGGCCCAATACCCCAGTAACAGGCTGATCAGCAACACCATTCCATGTACCGCCTTGACGCATACTTTTTCTACTGTTTCCGGCATTTTTTTCATAAGTTCACACACAACCTCCAGACTTGTCTGCACCTGCATGTCGCTGGCTTTTACCGGCGATCGGGAAGGCGTTTGCGATGTCTGCGGCAGCCAGTCCCATGACCGCCTGTGTCATTGCGCGAGCGCAGTCTCCAACTTATAGACCACAAATTCAGCCCCTCCTTCGCAGGAGATGGATTCCTGTTCCCTCAATCTCACTTTCCCCAGCCGCAGGCACAGATACTCCTCCAGCCAGGTCATGTCACGGTCTCCAGCGGCCACCAGGCGCACCCGGGGATGTTCCAGGGCCTGGGCAGCGTCCGACGCGCCGTATTCCGCCAGGCGCTGCCGGGCCAGAGGACTATGGGTCAGCCAGCCTCCCAGCAGCATGATCTGCTCCGAATCCCCTCCGTACAGCTCTCCTGCGTAGGCCACTGCCGAGAACACATCCATCAGATATAGCAGATCCTCCTGTCCCTCCAGAGCCTCCGACAAAGTGTTCCACTGCTCCTGCTTCCCCCGCTGTATCTCCCCCATTTGGAGCGTATGGGGCAGTTGGACCGCCGCCGCGCCCCAGAGAAGCGTCAGCATCAGAACCGCCGTCCCCGCCGGCAGAAACCGCCGAAAACCGCAGGAGACTGCTTCCCGGTTCCCGGTCCACTCCCGCAGCGTCATACCCAGAAGCAGACAGATCTCCAGGAGATAGAGAGAGAGCCAGATCCGTTCCGGGAATCTTCCCCTGGCAATCAGATAGACCCAGACCAGACTGCGTCCCCCGGCCAGCGCTCCCAGCAGCAACAGTCTGTCCCATCTCTTCCCAACTGCCAGCAGAAGCAACAATACACCGCAGCATCCCGCCCAGACCAGGCTGTAGGGCCTGCCGTCATAGCGCAGATGCCGGACATAGGCGCCCAGGCACTGCCTGAGATATTCGTCCGCCACCACGTCCCCCCGCAGGCTCTTGACCCGCCTTGCCGTCCGAGCCAGCACCCCGGCGTCTATTTCCTGATCCAGCAGGATATCGTAATGGGCCAGCACCTGATACTGTTCCTGGGTGAGGCCCAGCAGTTCATAACGCTCCTGATACCAGTCCGTAGACAGGAAGTCCGTATAGTCATACAGCTTGGTGCGGCTGTCGTTATACTCCTGGTAAACCTGCCAGTCCCGGCTGCCATAGCCGATCCGGCCAACGCCCCAAAAAATCAGCGTCAGGACGCCCAATATCAGCAGTGGCAGGGCCTCCCTTCTGAGGCCGGCGCGTAATCCGCCCGCCCGGCCCCCGGGCCCGTCGCCTGCAGTCCGCTGCTCCCTACCCTGGAGTCCGCCGCCGGCAGTCTGCCGCTCCCTTCCCTGGAGTCCGCCGCCGGCAATCCGCTGCTCCCTTCCCTGGAGTCCGCCGCCGGCAATCCGCTGCTCCCTTCCCTGGAGTCCGTCGCCCGCAGTCTGCCGCTCCCTTCCCTGGAGTCCGTCGCCCACAGTCTGCCGCCCCCTTCTCCCCAGCCTCAAGCTCTCCAGCAGCCCGTCCAGCACCGCCACGCCCAAAAAGGGCAGTACCAGAAAGAATACCTGGCTTCTCACCAGATAACAGAGCCCCAGCAGACACACGGGCAATGCCCGGCCCTTTCCGGTCTCCCACATAAACAAAGCGCCTCCGCCCAATATGGCAGCCACTATGGTATAGTGTATATAGAGGTAATGGGGCAGCAGCATTCCGGCAAAAACCGCCAGCCCCAGCAGCGTCAGAGTCCCACGCGCCCACGGCCTGTCCCCCGCCTCCCAGCATCTCACCAGAATCCCGGCCCCCGTCAACAGGATGCAGCCTGCCAGAAACAGGTCAAACCAGGGGATGAACAGGCCCAGCCTGCCCGTCAGGCTATACAGAGCCGCCAGAAGCGCCGTCAGAGGGTATCCCATATACACTGCGTGCCCATCCGGAGTTCCCGTATAAGCTCCTGACAGAATGCTTCTCATGGTCACATCGTCATTGAGATAGTACACAGGGACAGCCACACTGCCCGCCACCGCCATGACCAGCAACAGGAAAACGGCTATGCCTCCCCTTATTTGCCATCTTTTCATCCATGGCCCCCTTCCGCAAAGCAGCCGGTCACTCCTCATGCCCGTCCCAGGACTGCCCTCCCAGTTTCAACTGTCTCTCGGAATAAATCTTGTTAAGGCGGTACTCGAAATCACGACGGTCCTTGGCGACCTGCACATCCAGCACCATCCCCGAGAAAAAGGCCTGAATCGCCGCCATGACCAGAAAGCCGCACACGATCAGGGTGGGAAACCGGGGCACCAGTCCGGTATCCAGATATTCCAGCAATATGGGAGCAAACAGAATCACCGCCGCCGCCACAAAAAGCAGGGCGATCATGCCAAAGCATTTCAGCGGCTTATAGTTTTTGTACAGCTGCATCATCTTCCGAATCACCCGCATGCCGTCCCGGAAAGTGTTGAGTTTGGAGATGCTGCCCTCCGGCCGGTCCCTGTACTCCACCACCACATTTTCCACCTGCATATTGTAGTTGACCGCATGGATGGTCATCTCTGTCTCGATCTCGAAACCCTTGGAAAAAACAGGAAAGGTCTTTACAAATTCATAAGAGAAAGCCCTGTATCCCGTCATGATGTCCTTGATGTCCGCCCGGAACAGGCTGTTGATACAGGTGCGCATAAGGCTGTTGCCAAAATTGTGAAAAGGGCGCTTGTTCTCTGTGAAATAAGTGGAAGAAAGACGGTCTCCCACCACCATATCCGCATGTCGCTCCAGTACCCGGTCCACTATCTCCCTGGCACAGTCCAGGGGATAGGTGTCGTCGCCGTCCACCATCAGGTAGCACTGGGCGTCGATCTCCCGAAACATGCGCCGGATCACGTTTCCTTTTCCCTGGGCATACTCCTGGCGTATGATTGCGCCCGCGCCCCGGGCCAGTTCGGCGGTGCGGTCGGTAGAATTGTTATCATACACATAGACGGCGGCCTCCGGCAGGGCCTCCCGCACGTCAGTGACCACTTTTTCTATGGTTTTCTCCTCGTTATAGCATGGTATCAGTACCGCAATCTTATCCATGGGCCACACCGTTCCTCTTTCCATTTTCTTACTTGATTATCCACTATCTGCGGGAATCTGTCAACCTTTTCACACGGGACCTCCGGCCTGAATGCCCGCAGGATCTGTTCCCCCGCCTGCCGGCCTGCAGATCCGGGGCGTCTCAGTCCGAGGATTCCTTTTCATAATACAAAATCACATCTCCATATACGCTGTCCCGGATCAGGGCGTTCCGGGGTTCCAGGCCATAGTCCGACAGAATCTCCCGGATTTCCTCACGGCTTTCGGAGCTTACGCTGCTTTTATATAGGACAACCACTTCCTGCAGCTGGGATAAATCCTGCCGACTGGCCAGTTCCGCAGGCTTGACCAGCAGAGTGCGGTCATAGGTCTCAAATTCCAGCAGATTGTCATAGAAACCGTAGCCCTCATAGACACAGATGCAGGGAAGGTCTCTATACTGTTCCGCCGCCCTCAACTGTGTGCGATAGCCCTTGTACAAATATTCCCCATCGTAGGTGAGGAAACTGACCCAGGCCAGCAACACAACCACACAGGTGAGGGCCCTGCGCCCCAGAGGGTTCAGCCGGCGGTACAGGGCCGTCACAAACCCTGCCACAGCCATGGCGGCAAAGGGGAATACCGGCATAATATAGCGGTCCACCATATAGGGGGACATTCTGGCTGCCAGCAGGAAGTATCCCGCCGGAGGCAGAATCAGCATCCACCACAGTTTTCTCCTGCTCTTTTTCTCCATCCCGACCCTCTCCCCCGCCGGGCTGCCCCGAAAGCCTTTTTCCTCCTGCTCCCTGCGCACTCTGCATTGGCTGTGAACCGTCGCAATCCCCAGAGCCGCCCACAGCAGCGCCAGCACGGCCAGGCCCGGAAACTCCCGTCCAAAGGTACGCTGCAGCAGGATGCCCCCGAAGGAGATCAGTCTCTCCCCGTATCCGGCCAGACCACCCAACAGATTGCCGATGGCCTCTACTCCTCTGCCGCTGGTGAGAATATGCTTTACCCCGAAGGGATACAATCCCACCCCCACCACTGCGGCGGTCACCATGCTTCGGATATAACAGAAGGTTTCCCGCTTCCGGCCGTTCCGATACAGGGCCACCACTGTCACCAGTGCCAGCAGCAGGCAGTAAAACAGGAAAAAATATTGGGTCCAGAACCCCAGGGCCGTCACCAGGATCAGCAGCCCGTTCTTTTTCCTGAAATCCCTGTCCCGGCTTCCCAGCCATTTTTCCAGATGCAGATACAGGGAGAGGATGCACAAGAGGGTCATAACGCCGTACATGCGGATGAACAGGGTGGTGGCAATGGCGCCGGAGGAGCATCCGTACAGCAGGGCGCCGCACAGCCCCCAGTATTCCCCGGCCTTCCCGTCCATAAATCCATGCCGGGCCAGCAGCCCGCCCAGGGCAAACAGGAGAACGCAGCACCCCAGCACCGCCCCCAGGTTAAAGATACAACCCATCCAGGGAGAGATTCTGTCCCGAAAGAGGGAGGACATGGTGTGGACCAGCATAAAATACAAGGGGGGATGATTGTCGTCCTTCACATTGAAGTATACCGACAGATAGTTGAAACCGTCCCGCTCTCCCACCGTGATATATTCATGAAACTGTTCCCGGGTAATCCACACCGGTTCCTCATACACATCGGCCCGATAGGAGAGCAGTTTGCTGTCCCCCCGGTTTCGCAGCACGTCCACCAGGGTGTCTTTCAGGTTCCCCAGAGTCTCCCCCAGGCTGTCTCCATAGATTTCCTGCTGCATGAACTTTGCCAGACGCCCCACCGGCTGGGTGGGCACAATCCAGGGATTATACTCCGCGTTGCCCAGTTCAAAGGTCAGCAGTTCATCCATGTGATAGCCCTGTTTCTGACCGATGTAAAAGCACTGAACCAGCAGCACCAGCGCCAGCACTGCCAGCTGCCATCTATATCGGGAAATACATTGCTTCCATTTCACATCTGCTCCTGTCCGCCCGCCTTACCGGGCATCCGTATTGTTTTGGTTAAAAGCCTCTAACCCCTGGTTCCCATATCTCCCAGGCTCCATCAATGGGTGGAAGGGGCGCCCGCGCTGTAGGATAGGAGTTCCTCCGGCGAATCATAATGCAGCACCACATAGCCAGATTCTTCATAGACCACCCGGCCTGCCGCCACCGCAGGCGTCCTGGCGTACTCCTCTGCCTCCTGGACCGTCAGCAGAAGAAAAGTTTTGCCCTGGTGATATCCTTCCCGGTAGTATCTCACAGGGCTGGACCAGGTGAACATGTCCATTCTGTCAATCTCATGAATATTGGCCACTTCTACCCTGCCGTCGGTCAGTTCCGTCATGATATTGCCGTTCCAGTAACTGGCATATCCAAAGGTATATCCCTGTTCTTCCAGAAAAACGGCAACGGGCCTTCTATCCTGGTTCTTATCCTTATCCGCAAAGGAATATACGCACTTGGCGGTGGTCAGCCCCAGCGCGCCGCACAGCAGCAGGGTCAGCAACAGACGGTCCAGAGGCAGTTTTTCATAGGTATAGTAAATGCACAGCAGAGGCAGTACAAACAGAAAAACGGTGATATAGTACCTGGCCACAATGGTGCTGGTGGTGAACAGGAACACGAATGTGTTCAGCACAAAGGCTGTCACAAAGAACCACAGGATAAAGCGGCTGTGACACAGCCGGGAGGACGGATGTTCCCACTTCGATCTCCCGCCTTCTCTCTCATCCTGCTTTCGGTTCTGTCCCGGGAAGTCCCCGCCTTCCCTGCCGGGTTCCCTCCCCACAGGCCCAGGCCCTCCCCGCTCCCCAGCCAACAGTCTGGCGCAGCGCACCGCCACAAACAGAATCCCCCCCAGAAAACCGAAGGCCAGCAGTGATATCAGGCCCCTCACTGACAGAAAGCCCTTTTCCTCGATGTACCCGAACAACTGCAGCAGATTGCCCACTGTATCCTGGACCCTCTCCAGCAGCACTCCCTGAAAAACCTTGATAAAATTAGTGACGTCATACATCTGAAACTGAAACTTTTGGCCCAGCACCGCCACATTGACCACATATCCCACACCGGCGCACAACAGCCCCAGCAGGCTGCAGAGCAGATAAGAGAGGCGCTCCCCGGAGAGAACCGCCCGGATCTGTTCCCAGGCATCCGGCCCTCGCAATTCCCTTCTCAGCGCTGCAAACTCACCGCTTTTCAGTATATAAATCCCCGCCGTGATACACAGCGGCACCTGCAGAGCCAACAGATAGCGCACCCCGGACAG
>JAAWKU010000117.1 GCA_022797535.1 Lachnospiraceae bacterium
TATTATCACCAATCTGGAACGGGTCTCCGACCACTGCTCCAACATTGCTGTCTGCCTGCTGGAGATCAGCGAGGACGAATTTGATACCCACGCATACCTGGAGGATATGCGGCGGGAGGACAATACGGAGTTTCGCAGACAGGTGATGGCCTACGGCAGGCAGTATATGCTGCCTTAGCAGACAATGTCGTTCTCTCTGAACCCCTCCGTGGAGCCCGGCGCGTATGGGAGAAGCAGGGCTGATTCAGATTGGGGATTGCAAGCCGGCCCGTTTTGGATTATGCTGGAAGCAGCATTTAAATAGACCGGAACTTTGCCGGGAAGAGGGGGATACAGATGGCGCTGATCTATGTGGTGGAGGATGACAGGAACATACAGGAGATTGAAACCTTCGCGCTGTCCGGGGCGGGGTATCAGACCCGGGGATTTGACTGCGCTGCCGGTTTTTACCGGGCCCTGGAAGAGGAAAAGCCGGATCTGGTGTTGCTGGATGTGATGCTGCCGGATGAGGATGGGCTAACAGTGGTGAAAAAACTCAGGAGTTGCAGAGATACGGTTTTTTTGCCCGTTATCATGGTAACGGCCAAAACCACAGAGATTGACAAGGTCAAGGGGCTGGACATGGGAGCGGACGATTACCTCACAAAGCCCTTCGGAGTCATGGAACTGATCTCCCGGGTAAAGGCTCTGCTGCGGCGCAGCCAGGCGGTTCGGGAAACAGGCTGGCCGGGACAGGACAGGCGGTCCGGGAGCAACAGACTGGTTCTGGGGGAAGTGGTGATGGATCAGGAGAAGCATGCGGTGACTGTCTGCGGCCGGGTCTGTGAACTTACCTACAAGGAATATGAACTTTTGAAACTTTTTCTGGCCAATGCAGGGATCGTTCTCACCCGGGAGGTAATACTGGATCGGGTGTGGGGCAGCAGCTTCGAAGGTGAATCCCGGACGCTGGACATGCATATCAAGACGCTCCGGCAGAAATTGGGGGATCAGGGCAGCATGATCCGCACGGTGCGGAACGTGGGTTATATTATGCAGGGATAACGGCCAGGGGAGAGACGGCGCGTGGATTCATGTCCAGGTGGGGTACAGCCGGATCTGGGCGGTGAGCCTGTGGGACAGGAAGAAATGTGACAGGAGGGCAGAGCGGCAATGAAAAAAAAGATTAACGCTTATATGGTGCTGGTGGCCCTGTTGGGCATCGGGGCCACCATGGCGCTGCTGGCGGCAATTTTTTATGGAGTGTTCCGACGGCAGATCATGGCGGATCTGCGGATCTGTGCCCTGCTATTGCAGGAGGAGAGCCCGGAGGAGTGGGCGCTCACAGGCGAGGACATGCGGGAAGAGGGAGTACGCATTACGGTGCTGGACTCCCAGGGCAAGGTGCTGTATGACAATCGCAGGGACAGTGTGGACATGGAGAATCACGGCCTGCGGCCGGAGGTGCGCCAGGCGCTGGAACAGGGCGAAGGGCAGGCCATCCGCCGCTCCGCCACCCTGGATAAAAGCACTTTTTATTATGCGGTGAGGCTTGTGGACGGCCAGGTGGTGCGAGTGGCGGCGGAGGCGGAGAGTGTTTACAGCCTTCTGGGAGGGGCGCTTCCCGGCCTGATGTGGGTGGGGGCGGTGCTGCTGCTTTTGTCCCTGCTGCTGGCCCATTGTCTCACAAAGCGACTGATGGAGCCCATCGGGAAACTGACAGACCATCTGGGCGACGGGACAGAGATCGTCTACTACGAGGAACTGGAACCTTTTATCCGCACCATCCGCAAGCAACATGCGGACATTGTGGAAAACGCCAGGCTGCGGCAGGAGTTTACGGCTAATGTGACCCACGAACTCAAGACTCCGCTCACTTCCATCTCCGGTTACGCGGAACTGATAGAGACAGGTATGGCCTCCGGGGAGGATGCGACCCGGTTTGCCGGAGGAATTCACCAGGGTGCCCAGCGGCTGCTGCGGCTGATCAATGATATTATCCGCCTCTCGGAACTGGATGATTCGGGAGAAGAGCAGATAACGGAGCGGGTCAACCTTTATGAACTGGCTGTGGCCTGCGGGGAGATGTTGGAGGTCAGTGCCTCCAGGCACGGGGTGCGGCTGGAGACCGGGGGCAGCGACTGCTATGTCCGGGGGAATCGGATCATGCTGGAGGAACTTTTGTATAATCTGTGTGACAACGCAATCCGATACAATGTGGAAGGCGGGCTGGTGCGTATGGAGGCTTACCGGGAGGGAAAACGGGTGGTGCTGAAAGTGCGGGATACGGGGATCGGTATTCCCAAAGAGCATCAGGAGAGGATCTTTGAGCGTTTCTACCGGGTGGACAGGAGCCGCTCCAAGTCCACGGGGGGCACAGGCCTGGGGCTGGCCATCGTAAAGCATATCGTGGCCAGGCATCGGGCGCGGCTGGAACTGGAGAGCAGTCCGGGTCAGGGAACTACAGTTCGGGTTCTTTTTGAGGCGGCTCAGGATTGAATTCAGATAAAGAGGGACAGCTCCCATGGGGGCTGTCCCTTTGTGTACAGAGATTATTCGCTGATTTCGGAGCCGGTCCCGGAATCCTTTACTTCCCCGGTCTTTTCCTCACCTTCCCGGGAGGCTTCCTCTGGCAGCGTCAGGAGCACCTTACAGATGCGGTTCTGGTCGATGCCCTGCACCTTCAGGCGGATGCCACCGTCCAGATCCACTTCCTCGCCGTCCTCCGGCAGACGGTCCAGGTATTCGATGATGATGCCGCCGATGGAGTCGTAATCCTCGGAGTCCAGCGTGGTATTCAGCACATCGTTGATGTCATCCAGCTTCATGCTGCCCTCTACCAGGTAAGTGCGTTCGTCCACAGCCTGAATATATTCCGCCTCATCGGCGTCGTACTCATCCCGGATTTCGCCCACGATTTCCTCCAACAGATCTTCCAGAGTGATCATGCCCACGGTGGCTCCGTATTCATTCAGCACGAAAGCTACATTCATCGTGATCTCCCGCATTTCCAGCAACAGATCCGCGCTTTTTTTGTACTCGTAAGTATAGTGAGCCTCCCGCATAATGCTGCGCACGGAGAAATGCTCCTGATCGTCGCTGAGTATGAAATCCTTGATGTTGACCAGGCCGATGATATTGTCCTTATCGTCCTGATAAACGGGGAGCCGGGTGTACATGGACTCTCGGAAAACCTGCAGCACATCGTTGTAGGAGGCGTCCACGCTGACTGTTACCATGTTGATCCTGGGGATCATGATATCCTTGGCCACCGCATCGGAGAAGTCGAACACATTGTAGATCATTTCCTTTTCTTCGGACTCGATGACGCCGTCCTCATGGCTCACGTCCACATAGGTTTTTAATTCCGTCTCCGTCATGGCGCTGGGCTTTTTGTTGGGATCAATATGTAGCAGCCGCAGGATACCGTTGGACAATTTATCCACCACAAAGATCACCGGGGTCAGCAGATGCATCAGGCTGAAGATGATACCGCTGTAGGCCAGGGCGATCTTCTCATTTTTCAGGTTAGCCCAGGTCTTGGGCACGATTTCCCCGAAAAGCAAAACAACAATGGTCAATATACCGGTGGCAATCCCCACGATCAGATTGATCCGCTGGGCCAGTATGGTGGCCAGGGAGGAAGCCGTGATATTCACGATATTGTTGCCGATCAGGATGGTACTGATCATCTTGCCGTAATTGTCCAGGATCAGGTTGACCCTGGCGGCCCGCTTGTTGCCTTCCTCCTCCAACGCCCGCAAACGCACCCGGTTCACGGTGGAGAGGGCTGTTTCCGCAGAGGAGAAGAAAGCGGAGAGAATAATCAGGATCAGCAGGATCACAAGTTGTATGACAGCAGAACTGTCCAAAATAAACCACTCCTTTTTTGTCATTTTACTAAGAATAATATAATATAATTAATCAAAAGTCAATATGCTGAGTGCGGAGCCTGAAACGGTGTTTTCCGGGACAGGGCGGGGAGCAGCAGACAGACGTCCGGGGCGGATGCGGATTCCAGTCCATGCGCGTCGGGGCATGCGAAATATATTATATAATAATAAGGAGGGTTTTATGATGAATGAAGGCAGACAGGGTAAATGGGGGGAGATCCCGGTGCTGTTCCTACTTAAGAGCCTGCTGTTTTCCTACATACTCACCGGCGGCCTGCTGCTGCTTTTGGCGCTGCTGTTGTACAAGGTGGGTCTGTCGCAGAAGATGGTGTCAATCTGCATCATCGTGATCTATGTGCTGGCCACCTTTTTTGCGGGCTTTATCACCGGAAAAAAGCTGAAAAGCAGGAAATTCCTCTGGGGGGCGCTGATGGGGGTGGCCTACTTTCTGGTACTGGTGGTGGTCTCGCTGGCCGTGAACCGCCAGCCCGGCGTGCTGGCCGACTCCCTCTTCACTACCCTGGTTCTCTGCGGCGGGGGAGGGATGCTGGGCGGGATGCTCAGTTGAAAAATTTGTAAAAAACTATTTTACAAATCTTTATTATATGTTATAATACATAAAGTTTGGATGCGTTGGTTTGCCGTCGCACTCCAGGTCGCGTCCCGGACCGGGGATGCGGTATGCATAAAGAGACAGATACAGGAAAGCTGCGCCGGACGCAGTGATAAAACCACAGGAGGCTATTTCTATGAAGCACATTAAAACATTAACAACCAGAAACATGAAGGAGTCCATGAAGAAGGGCGGCTGCGGCGAGTGCCAGACCTCCTGCCAGTCTGCATGCAAGACTTCCTGTACAGTGGGCAATCAGAGCTGTGAGAAGATCAAATAAGTCGGCGCCGGAGATCATTTCGCCGACATGAGCGGGCGGCCTCGGAGTGCAATGGCATTTCGGGGCTGTTTAGAGTGTGAGAAGGGCAGTAAACATTGAGAGGATAAGCAATCGTGATACATCAGTTTAAAAATAACGGCTACAATATTGTCATGGATGTGAACAGCGGTTCCATCCATGTGGTAGACGAGATCGTATATCATGTAATCTCCCTGATAGAGCCTCTGGTAAACGAGGGCATCCGGGACGCGGACACCATTCGGGCGGCGGTACTGAATCTGGCGGATGTCAGATTCAGCCGGGAGGAGCTGGGGGAGGCCCTGGAGGAAGTGCTGGAATTGCAGGAGGCCGGGCAACTGTTCGCCCCGGATCTCTACGAGAATTACGTGTTTGACTTTAAGAATCGGCAGACTGTGGTGAAGGCCCTGTGCCTGCATATCGCTCATGACTGCAACCTGGCCTGCCGATATTGTTTTGCGGAGGAGGGAGAGTACCACGGCAGACGGGCGCTGATGTCCTTTGAGGTGGGGAAAAAGGCGCTGGATTTCCTTGTGGCCAACTCCGGCAGCCGGGTGAACCTGGAGGTGGATTTCTTTGGGGGTGAGCCCCTGATGAACTGGCAGGTGGTAAAGGATCTGGTGGCCTATGGCCGCAGCCTGGAGGAGCCGAACAACAAAAAGTTCCGCTTCACCCTGACCACCAACGGCGTGCTTCTGGACGATGAGGTGCTGGCATTTGCCAATCGGGAGATGGCCAATGTGGTGTGCAGCATTGACGGCCGCAGGGAGGTTCACGACAGGATGCGCCCCTTCCGAAAAGGGCAGGGCAGCTATGACCTGATCGTTCCCAGGTTTCAGAAGGTGGCGGAGACCAGGAATCAGATGAACTATTATGTGAGAGGGACCTTCACTCACTATAATCTGGATTTTTCGGAGGATGTGAAGCATTTGGCGGACCTGGGATTCCGGCAGATCTCGGTGGAACCGGTGGTGGCCCAGCCCCAGGATGACTACGCCATTCGCAGGGAGGATCTGCCCCGGCTGCTGGAGGAGTATGACAGGCTGGCCCGGGAAATGATAGAGCGCAGGAAAGAAGGCAAAGGTTTCAATTTCTTTCATTTTATGATAGATCTGGAGGGCGGGCCCTGCGTGGCCAAGCGTCTGTCGGGCTGCGGCTCCGGCACGGAGTACCTGGCTGTAACTCCCTGGGGGGACTTCTATCCCTGCCACCAGTTCGTAGGGCAGGAGAAATTCCTTCTGGGCAATGTGGAAGAGGGAATCACCAACACTGCCGTCAGGGACCAGTTTAAATGCTGCAATGTCTACGCAAAGGACAAGTGTAAAAAGTGCTTTGCCAAATTCTACTGCAGCGGCGGATGCGCGGCCAACGCCTACAATTTCAGCGGAGACATCAATGGCGCGTACGAAATCGGCTGTGAATTACAGAAGAAACGTGTGGAATGCGCCATCATGTTAAAGGCAGCCGAAAGCGATATGGAGGAAGAACAACATGATTAAGAACATGACCAAAAGCAAAGCGATCGTTATTCTGATCGTGATGATGCTGGCTCTGGCGGGAATTACCTATGTGGATATCGCCGGCGTGGACGCCAGCGGCAGGGGAAGCGCCTCAGACATCAAGCTGGGCCTGGATCTGGCAGGGGGCGTCAGCATCACCTACCAGGTGGTGGGAGAGGAGCAGCCCAGTTCAACGGATATGGCGGATACCATCTCCAAACTGCAGCAGCGTGTGTGGAATTACAGCACCGAGGCAGTGGTGTACCAGGAGGGCACGGACCGTATCAACATTGAGATTCCCGGTGTTTCCGATGCCAACGCGATCCTGCAGGATCTGGGACGTCCCGGCGCCCTGTACTTTATCAAGCAGACAGGTTCTGACGGCACGGACAACTATACCTCTCAGCTTGTCATGCAGGCGGACGGCAGCTATGGATATGAGCATCGCTTAAACCGCAGCCTGGAGGAAATCATGGCGGACGGCGGCGTGGTGCTGGAGGGCACGGATGTGATGGACGCTTCTGCGGCCACCCGCTCGGACAGCATGCAGAACCAGCAGATTGTAGTGGTGCTGACCCTGACCCCGGAAGGTACATCCAAATTTGAGGAGGCTACCCGTGAGGCTTATAACAATGGGGTGAACAGCAAGAGCATCGCCATCTATTACGACGGGAATTTTGTCAGCGTACCCACGGTGAGCGCGGTGATCAGCGATGGCAGCGCCCAGATCAGCGGTTCCAGGAATTTTGAGGAGGCGGAGAAGCTGGCCTCCACGATCCGCATCGGCGGACTGAGCCTGGAACTGGAAGAACTGCATTCCAAAGTAGTGGGCGCCCAGCTTGGTGTGGACGCCATTGAGACAAGCCTGAAGGCCGGGGCCATCGGCCTGGTGATCGTGATTGTGTTCATGATTGCGGTGTATTTTATTGCCGGTCTGGCCTCTTCCCTGGGGCTGGGCATGTATGTGGCGCTGATTGTGCTTCTGCTCAACGGCTTTGACATGACGCTGACTCTTTCCGGCATTGCGGGCATCATCCTGTCCATCGGTATGGCGGTGGACGCCAATGTGATTATTTTCGCCCGTATCCGGGAGGAACTGGCCACCGGCAAGACGGTCAGAAGTTCCATGAAGATCGGTTTCGACAAGGCCCTGTCCGCCATTGTGGACGGCAATATCACCACCCTGATCGCGGCGGCGGTGCTGTGGCTGCTGGGTCCCGGCACGGTGAAAGGCTTCGCCCAGACCCTGGCGCTGGGCATCGTGCTGTCCATGTTCACGGCGCTGGTGCTCACCAGGCTGATTATGAGTTCCCTGTATACCCTGGGCCTTAAGGACGCAAAGTGGTATGGCATCGGCAAGGAGCGCAGGGCGCTGCAGGTGTTGAAGCATAAGAAACTTTTCTTCGGTATTTCCGCCGGGCTGATCCTGGCGGGCTTCGTGGTGATGGGCGTGTATCAGGTGAATTCCGGTGACGCGCTGAATCTGAGTCTGGAGTTTAAGGGCGGTACAGCCACCACGGTAACTTTTGCGGAGAACAGGACCCTGGAGCAGATCAACAGTGAGATCGTCCCCTATGTGGAGGAGATCACCGGCAGCGGCGTGCAGATTCAGACAGTGCAGGACAGCAGCGAAGTAATCTTCAAGTCAGACTCCCTGGATATGGAACAGAGGGAGGCGCTGAACCAGATGTTTATGGAACGCTTTGGGGTGGAGGAGGCGGAGATCCTTTCCGAGACCATCAGTTCCACCATCAGCGACGAGATGACCAGAGATACCATTATCGCGGTGGTGGTGGCCATCGTGTGTATGCTGGTGTACATCCGAATCCGCTTCAGCGACATCCGCTTTGGAGCGTCCGGCGTGGCGGCCCTGCTTCACGATGTGTTGGTGGTGCTGGCCTTCTATGCCGTGGCCAGGGTATCCGTCAGCAATACCTTTATCGCCTGTATGCTGACCATCGTGGGTTACTCCATCAACGCTACCATTGTGATCTTTGACCGGGTGCGGGAGAACATGGTGGAGATGGGCAGGAAGGAGAGTCTGGAAGAAGTGTTGGACAAGAGTATCACCCAAACTCTGTCCAGGAGTATTTTCACTTCCCTGACCACCTTTATCATGGTGGCAGTGCTGTATATCCTGGGTGTGACCAGCATTCGCGATTTCGCACTGCCTCTGATGGTGGGTATCCTCTGCGGTACTTATTCTTCCATCTGCCTGGCAGGTCCTCTGTGGTATGTGCTGCGCAAAAAGTTCCCGCCCAAGGCGACGGCAGGTAAGTAATCGGAAATGTGCAAAGGGCTGTTCTCATGGGAGTGACAGCCCTTTGTCCTATTGTGCTTTGCGATCGGCTTTAATCTCCCAGGCGTGACAAGCGCCATTCGTGGGAAAAATAGCCATATCGGAGTTGGAATGTTTTCTGCCTGCCGTAAATGCAGGCGCTGCAGGAAAAATGCGCCCCTACCCGGTTTCTGTCCTGATCCTGGGCCAGGATTTTGTCTATGGTTACGGTGACGAGTTCCCCGGTTTTGTCGCGAAACCGAAACCGCATGGGCGTAATTTTTCCATTGGTATCGGTACAGGAAATCATCTGTACCGGGATGTCAACGCACAGAATGCTTTCCAAATTCAATTCCCCCTTTCTGAGTAAGAGTTCCATATACAGCATATCATAAAGAACGTACGTTTGGGGGAGGAAAAATTTTCCTCTTAATATGTATCTGAAGGGGGAGAACCTGAAAGGAAGGGAGGAGGATCTGATGAGTCAAATGGAAGATGTGGTAAAGATGCTGGACGCCATGACGGAGGCCGGCGTGGGCCGCATAAAGGTGGAGACATCGGAGGCGCTGGGGGAAGGGAGCACAGAGAAGGAATATCACCATGGAAGATGCGACGTGGGCAGTCCCTTTGCCACTGGGCAGCTTTTTGACCTGGAGGAGGCGGGGGAGGATCCCCGGGAACGGGAGAAACAGGATGCAGTATGAACTGGCCCCCATGGAGGGGCTTACGGGCTATATATACCGCAATGCCTACAGGAAATATTTTGGGGGCATGGATCGGTACTACACTCCCTTTATCGCCAGCACGGGCTTAAACCATAAGGAATTAAATGATGTGCTTCCGGCGCATAATGGGGCATTTCTGCTGGGGGAGGACGCCGGCGGAAACGCTGTGGACGGGCTGCCGCGGCTGATTCCTCAGATCCTGGCCAACAGGGCGGAGGATTTTCTGGCCATAGTGGACAGGCTGAGACAGATGGGGTATAGCCATGTGAATCTGAATCTGGGCTGTCCCTCCGGCACGGTGGCCAGCCGGGGCAGGGGAGCGGGATTCCTGGGCAATACCTGGCGGCTTGATAACTTTTTGGCAGAGATATACGAGAACTGTCCTCTTGCCATCTCCCTTAAGACCCGCCTGGGGGTGGCGGATATGGAGGATTGGGAAGAACTTCTGGAGATTTATGGGAAATATCCTGTGGAGGAACTGATTATCCATCCACGGATACAGCGGGATTTTTATAAGCATCCCATACGGTGGGAGGGGCTGGAACTGGCCCTGGAGCGCTGGGAACGAACGGGAAGCGACATTCCCATCTGCTATAACGGGGAGATTCACAGCCTGGCGGAGTATCAGACGCTCAGACAGAGGTATCCGCAGATCCGGCGGGTCATGTTGGGAAGGGGCGTGCTGAAGAACCCCTTCCTGGTGGAGCAGCTTCGGCAGTGGGAGAGCGGGCGGCAGACCTTGGAAGAAATCTCAACTACAGAGC
>JAAWKU010000118.1 GCA_022797535.1 Lachnospiraceae bacterium
CCGCAGAATAAATTTTCATCGGCAAGGCGGAGGAGGGAGGCGATGCGGTGGCATCGTTGACCGACGACAACGCAGTCCGATGGGAATTTAGGCAAGGAGTATTCTCCAAGACCACGCTCCCCCAGCGATGCCTTGGACAGGCGTTTTTCTTCATGGCCGCCCTCAGCTCCACATAGCAGCCGCAGACACGGCACATGCCTTCCAGCAGCAAATCGCAGTCCTTGCACACCGCCAGCCGCTCCTCGTATATCGCTTCCGGCGCTTTCAATTCCAATTCGATATTGGCTATATATTCCTGCAGGTTTCTAAAATATTCCTCCTGACCGACCATTTCCCTTGTCAGGCATTTCCGGCAATATCTCCGAGATTGAGATTCTTCCATCTTGTCATACCTCGCGCATCCGTTCCAAACCTTTACATTTTTCCAAACATCTCTTCGGGGTTCCTGTAAACTGCCCATTCGAAACGCACCGTACAAAAAAAGCAGGAATGTCTGTCTTACAAGACTTTCCCGCCTTTTCCGCAACGTGCGTTAGAGGATTCGAACCCCCGACCTTTTGGTCCGTAGCCAAACGCTCTATCCAGCTGAGCTAAACGCACATTTGCCGCAGGTTCTCCCTGCAACATTGAATATTTTACTAAGTTTTTCCGCAAATGTCAATAGTTTTTTCTAATTTTTTTCGTTTCCTCGTTCAAGTTCTCCACTATGGCCGTCACTTCAGAAACCATTTCGCTGTTTCTCTCGCAGGCCTCATAGGTCTCGTTGGAATGGGCCGACACTTCCTCCGTAATGGCGGAGATGGTCTGAATGCTCTCTACAATACCGGCATTGGAGATATCCAGGCTCTCCACGGTCTCTTTCATAGCGGTGGTCTGAATACTGATTTCCTTTGTCATCCCGGCAATCCTTTCAAAGCTGCCCAGCACCTTCCTGGCTGTCACGGCATGGGACCTGTTGCCGTCTGTCACCAGGTCAATGGCAGTGGACACCTCTTTCAGTTCCGCATTGATATTCTGGATCAGTTCCGTAATGTTGACGGTGGCGGACTTGGTCTGATTGGCCAGGGAGGATATCTCCCCCGCCACCACCGCAAAGCCCTTTCCCGCGTCTCCCGCTCTGGCCGCCTCAATACTGGCGTTCAGAGACAGCAGGCTGGTCTGGTTCGTAATACCGGTGATCATCTCGATAATGGTATTCATCTTCTCCGTCTGGGCGCTCAGATCCTCCATCCTGCTGAGTACGGTATCGTTGGCCGCCATGGACTTTTGCACCTGATCCTCCATAGCATCTATATCTTTCCGGCCTTCCCGGATCATCTCCGCCGCATTGTCCACGCCCCGGTCTATGGTCTCCGCATTCTCCTTTACCTGAGCGATATGTTTTTGTATCTCCCCGGTACGGGCCATCTGCTGCTGTACGGACTCTGCCGTCTCCATACTGCCCTGGGTCACTTCCTTCATAGACCCCCGGATATGGGTTACTGACTGGTCAAGCTGCTCCATCTTCTCCGTTACCTGGCCGATGCCCTGCCTGATCTGCCCTGCCAGCTCCAGCGTATCGTTGAGCATCTGGGTGGACTTATCCTTCTCTGCGTTCAGGTTAGCCAGCTTCTGCCTGTTAAGTTTATTCAGACACATGGTGGTCATAACGCAGAAAACGGCAATGAGCGTGATACTGGCCACCCGGATCTCCACATCCGCAATCTGTTCCGGCGCATAGCCCACCGTCATGGCCACATACACAATATCCAGGATGTTAAACAGACAGAGGGTTCCGCTGAACAGGGCCGTGTACCGCACATCCGAGTACAGGAGCAGCACCACGAACATAGGAACCGCATATACGAAATTGGTCACGCTGTTGGCCGTAAAAATTGCAAATATATACAGGATACCATAGCACACGGCTATGATATGCATGATGAGACCGCTGTCCGGATTCCTTTTAAACAGGATCCACTCCACGATCACGGGCACAAGACATATGGCGGCAAATATACATATGTACCCCACTGTCCTGGCGCCCTTGAGCAGTTCCACCATGTAGGCCAGGATAAGCACCACATCGATCACTGTATGGCACACCACAGCCATTCGGTTGATATAAGCCTTCTCTGACATTTTCATTTCCTACCTCCTAAAATAATTCCCTCAATTCTTCCATTTCCTTTATAAAATGCCCTGCGCATATCATCGTATTTATCAAATCTTACACACGCCGATGACAGTGCGGCATGGTTTTTTCATATGACTTTGAACCTCTCATCCATATTTACCAAATGCCTCTCAAATACGGCATACCCTCAATAATATTTATGTTATAACACATTTTCCAAAAAAATGATATGTTAATTTTGTCTTTTTTTCTGCCATTTTTGTTTGACAGACGTCGAGAAAACAAATGCCGGGAAAACCCCTTTGAGGCTTCCCCGGCAATCCGGCACTGGCTTATATATGCATAGCGATTCAATAACTTGCCTTTATCTTTTTTGTCTCCTCGTTCAGATTCTCCACGATGTCCGTCACCTCCGTTACCATGCAGCTGTTCCTTTCACAGGCTTCATAAGTCTCGTTGGAATGGGCCGACACCTCCTCCGTGATGGCGGAAATGGTCTGGATGCTCTCTACAATCCCGGCATTGGCGACCTCCAGGCTTTCCACAGTCTCCCGCATGGCGCTGGTCTGCCGGCTAATGTTTCCTGTCATCTCCGCAATCTGCTCAAAGCTGCCTCTCACTTCCCTGGCTGTAGCTTCATGGGACTTGTTGCTGTCGGTCGCCAGGTCCACAGCCTCGGACACCTCCTCCAGTTCCGCATTGATATTCCGAATCAGTTCCGTAATGCTGACGGTGGCAGATTTAGTCTGGTTGGCCAGGGAGGATATTTCTCCCGCTACCACAGCGAAACCTTTTCCCGCCTCCCCCGCCCTGGCGGCCTCAATGCTGGCGTTCAGGGACAGCAGGCTGGTCTGGTTCGTGATGCCCGTAATCATCTCGATAATGGTGTTCATTTTCTCCGTCTGTACGCTAAGATTCTCCATCTTGCGCATCACGGTGTCATTGGCCGCTATGGACTTTTGCACCTGCTCCGTCATGGCATCTATATTTTTCTGGCCCTTTCGTATCAATCCCGCCGCGTCGTCCACTCCCCGGTCAATGGTCTCCGCATTCTCCTTAACCCTGGCAATATGATGCTGTATCTCCTCCGTGCGGACCATCTGCTGCTGTACGGAATCGGCCGTCTCTGTACTGCCCTGGGTCACTTCCTTCATGGACCCCTGGATATGTAATACGGACCGGTCAAGCTGCTCCATCTTTTCCGTCACATCCTCAATGCCCCGGCCGATCCGCCCCGCCAGCTGCAGGGTACTGTTGAGCATCTGAGTGGACTTATCCTTCTCCGCATTCAAATTGGCCATCTTGCCCCTGTTCAGCCTGTTTAAGTATACCGTTGTCATGACGCAGAACAGGGCGATCAGGATGATGCTGGTGGTGCGGATCTCCACATCCGCAATCTGACCGGCGGCATATCCCACCGTAAGCGCTTTGTATACCACGTCCAGTATGTTCATCAGACAGAGCGTTCCACAGTACAAAACGCTGAAACGCACATCGGAATACAGGAGCAGAACCACGAACATGGGAACCGCATACACAAAATTGGTAACGCTGTTGGCCGTGAAGATGGTAAACACGTACAATATACCATAGAACACGCCGATCAGATGCATAATGAGACCGCTGTCCGGGTTCCTTCTGTACAACAGCCACTCTAACACCACCGGCAGGATACATAACGCCGTAAAGACACAAATATACCCCACGCTTCGGGTACCCTTGAACAATTCCAACATATAGGCCAGGGCCAGCGCTATGTCGATGATGGTGTGGCATAAGATTGCCGCCTTATTGATGTACGACTTTTCTGATACTCTCATTCTCTTCCTCCTCAATACATAAATCTATTTCCCTGAGCGAATGCGTTATCTCATATAAGAGAATACCGTTGCGGAATAACAGTCCTATTATGTGGTTTGTAAATAGTACTTTTGTATTATATCACGCTTGTATAAAAAAAACCAGAATAAACCGGATTATATCTGTTATTTTTTGAGGAATGTGCTATAATGGTAAAGGCATTTAAGCCATAAAAAGAATGAAGAGAGCACTCTGCCAGTGTGCTTGTAGAAAATATGCGGAACTTAAACAGGGAGGTATATATGCTGCAATTAGAGAACCTCTCCTTCCAGGTGGCGGATGCGTCCGCCTCCCAGAAAGAGATTATTAAAAACCTGAATCTCACCATCGGCGACCACCGCTTTATCGTGATCACCGGGCCGAACGGCGGTGGCAAGTCCACCCTGGCCAAACTGATCATGGGCATTGAAAAACCCACCGGCGGCCGGATTCTTTTTAACGGACAGGATATCACGGATCTTTCCATCACCCAGCGGGCCCAAAGCGGCATCAGTTTTGCGTTCCAGCAGCCGGTGCGCTTCAAGGGGATCAAGGTCAAGGATCTGATCACCCTCTCCGCCGGAAGTGCTCTCTCCACCGCCGGGGCCTGCGAATATTTGTCCAAAGTGGGTTTGTGCGCCCGAGATTATATCAATCGGGATGTGGATGCCAGCCTGTCCGGCGGGGAACTGAAGCGGATTGAAATCGCCACCGTCCTGGCCCGGAACACCCCTCTGTCGGTATTTGACGAGCCGGAAGCGGGCATTGACCTGTGGAGTTTCAACAATCTGATCAAGGTGTTTGAGGAGCTGCACGACACCGATACCCACCGCTCCCTGATCATCATTTCCCACCAGGAGCGTATACTCAATATTGCGGACGAAATCGTGGTGATCGCCGACGGCCGGGTGAAGGCCCAGGGGCGCAGAGAAAACATCCTGCCGGAACTGCTGCAGGACACCGGCAGCTGCCGTTTTTATCAGGAAGTACAGGAATAATATGATGCGGAAAACGCGTGAGATTCTATTTCGGAGGTAAGTGAGATGGACGCAATACAGAAAGAATTGCTTAATCAGGTGGCGGGACTGCACGAGATGCCCGCCGGCGCCTATAACATCCGCGCCGACGGCGAATCCGTGGCCCGAAGCACCACTGCCCATATCGACATAGTCACCAAGACGGACAAACCGGGCATAGATATCGTAATAAAGCCCGGTACGAAGAACGAGAGCGTGCACATCCCGGTGGTGCTGAGCCAAAGCGGATTGACCGAGATGGTCTACAACGACTTCTACATCGGGGACGACTGCGATGTGACCATCGTGGCAGGCTGCGGTATTCACAACAGCGGCGATCAAATGTCCCGGCACGACGGTGTGCACAGCTTTTATGTGGGCAGAAATTCCCATGTGAAATATGTGGAGAAACACTATGGTTCCGGTGAGGGCTCCGGAGAGCGGATCATGAATCCCCAGACCGTGGTGGAACTTCAGGAAAACAGCTTTATGGAACTGGAGACCGTGCAGATCCGGGGGGTGGATTCCACCAAACGCTCCACCAGGGCCACCCTGGGGGACGGAGCCAGGATCATCGTCACCGAAAAACTGATGACCCACGGGAAGCAATATGCGGAAACCTCCTTTGATGTGGACCTAAACGGAGAGGGCTCCAGCGCCAACGTGATCTCCCGGGCAGTGGCCAGGGATGATTCCCGGCAGCTTTTCCTGGCCAAAATAAACGGCAACAACCGCTGCGCAGGACATTCCGAATGCGACGCCATCATCATGGACAACGCCAGGATCAGCGCCATTCCGGAGATCACTGCCAACCATCTGGACGCAGAACTGATCCATGAGGCAGCCATCGGCAAAATCGCCGGGGATCAGATTATCAAACTGATGACCCTGGGACTGACGGAAGCCGAAGCCGAAGCCCAGATCGTCAACGGTTTCCTGAAATAAGCTGATTGACCTGTTCAGTCAAGCGGGGCGTCTCTCCCTGGAGACGCCCCGCTTTTGTGTCTGTCTGCTCCGAAATGCTTCTTCCGTACCCGCCTTCTTTCTGCGAGCCCTAATCCCTGCCTGTCTCATTCAAATACATCTGCACCCGGCTATGCAAAGCCTCCACGGCTTCTTTCAGGGATCTGTCGCCTGCAAAATAGGGTTCCAGCTCCTCATACAAAATACTCTCCAACTCCAGGGCATTGAATTTACCGGGCTGTGCCTGCTCCAGCAATTCCTCCAGTGTTTCAAACTGTTCCTGATTTAAGCCGTCCTCCTGCCAAGTGACAAACCCATCTTCATAAATTAGGGGCAGTTCCGCTGCTTCCGCCCTCTTCTGATCCTGTTCCACCAGATAGAAAATCGTACTGAGCCGGACCGGCATACCAAAACTTATCTCGCCTGACAGGCATAATTTCTGCGCCTCTTCCGTAAGCATAAACTGCAAAAACGCCCTGATACCTTCCAGCTTGTCCGTAGCCTGGTTTACATACAGGCACTCCGCCCGGACATAGACTCCCTTTTTGCCAGTGCTGGTGGGATACCCTACATAGCTGGCCTCTCCCCCAAAGAAGTTCTCTGCATAGTC
Organism: Lachnospiraceae bacterium; assembly: GCA_022797535.1. GTDB lineage: Bacteria > Bacillota > Clostridia > Lachnospirales > Lachnospiraceae > Acetatifactor. Next base: position 6,545 of record JAAWKU010000118.1, read on the forward strand.
CAGCTGGCCCGGTCTGTCCATATGAAAATCCAGTCCCGCGATTTCACCACCCTGCAGCCTGGAAAGTACTTCCTCGGATTCATAGTTCCCTCTGTCCGCATATTCTTTCACAAACTCCAGCAGTTCCATAAAGGGCTGTTCGTTCAGATGACTTTCTCCGGCTTTCCAGTCTATGTAAGCCTTGTTTTCATTGTCGTAGAGTCCACACTTCATCAGAATGTCATGGGCATTATATTGGGAAAAATACCAATACAGCGTCTTGGCCTCCGACTCCCTCACGACCTGCATCATCTCCTCCACTGTCCAGGATTGGCGGTCCCCCGCTATTTCCCGGGAACATACCAGGGTACTCAGGCTGCAGGAATAGGGAATACCATATGTGACTCCATCCACTTTACCGTTTTCCAGCGCCGCGTTCAGGAACAGAGTGGGATCCTCAACAATCCCCTCCATCTCCCGGATATAGCCCTGCCTGGCATATTCCTCCGCCTCCAGCGGTGTCAGAAGAAACAAATCCGGCCCCTTTCCGCCGGCGATTTCCATGGAGACCCGGGGATTGGGATCCTCCAGGCTGTCCTGAATGGTAATATGATACAGTGAGTTCTGGCGGTTAAACCGGGTGACAAGCTGCTGCAGAAATATACTCCCATGCCCATACAAAAGGATCTCCTGTTGTTCGGATGTCTCCCCCGGCGCCAGCCGGTGCAGCGTCATGAGGCACTGAGCCCCGTCCAGGGTCGCGTAACACAGTATGGTTCCGTCCTCTTCCACCCGGATGCTGTGCAGTTCCTGGGGCAGATAACCGCTGCCTCCAAAATCCAGAATCTGCCGGGGAACATCCGCCTGGACCCAGATCCCCTGGACATCGGCATAGTACAGAACACCCTCCGGGCCGCAGGTGATCCGGGACTCATAGGGCGCCACCTCCTGGATGGATTCATAGGCGGACGGCTTTCCTGCGTCTTTCCAGAGACGCAGTTCCCCGGGACTGCCCCCATACCAGAGCATAGCCCCTGTCACCGGATCACAGACCCCACCCCTCAGATAAGCATCCAGCCGCTTCTGCCCCCGGTGTTTTCCGTCGCTGTCACAGGTATGGACGGTTCCCTCCATATCATTGACAAAATAGATATTGCCCTGGGGATCCCGATACACCAGAGCTTCTTCCATATCCTCCGGCCATTCCATCAGAAGAGTACCTTCTGTTCCGTCAAAATACCCCAGATAACTCTGTTCTCCCCCTTCCGCGTAATAATCCGTAAGTCTCAGGAAAATCCCTTCTTCCGTGGCTCCCACCAGCGTATCAATGGTGATGTACCGCTCTGCCACCCATCCCGCTTCAGGCAGTAGAATCTGTTCCCAGTTCCAGTTGTCCTTGCGGAAAATCTGTAAAACATTCTTATAGTAGAAATTGCTTTCGCTTTCATTCATAATGGCCAGAAATCGGTAAATGCAGCCCCCCTGGTAAACTCGTTTCCTCTCCAGTACCTGGCAATCCTCATGGCCCTCCAGAATATCACTCTCATAGAGCGCCTGGTCCGGGTCCGGAATCTCACGGAGCTGTATGGAATAGTTATATTCCTGCTCCTCCTCTGATTCAGACACAGCCTGCGGCGCATCCCCGCAGGCTGTTCCCAATCCGCACAGCCCCAATACCAGGAGCAGACAGAATCTCTTTTTTATTGACTGAAATATGTGACCTTTCATACTCTGACCCCCACACTATTTCCCGCAATGAGGATTGACCTCTCCTGCATACATGCAAATTACGATCAGCATACTGCTTATGGCCGTGAAGCAAATAGTCTTTTTTAATGCTTTCATTTAAGACCTCTTCTTTTTGTCTTTTTTTATTGTGGCATTAATCATTATAGCATCCACTATTTTACAAGTCAAGCATTTCATTGACACATTCCGATATATTGCGATATACTTCAGCATGCCGTCTTAGGGTTGAAAAAACGCCTCCACATCCGTGGCGTAGCACCATTTCCCGGATGTAAACTTCCCGAAAATATACTTGTTGGAAGCGGATTCACACATGGTGTACAGTCTGCCCTCCACCACCACGATCTCCTCGGACATGGGCGCGATCACGCCGTCCGCCAGCAGAGCCGCGCTGTCCAGCGCGTACAGTGGCAGCTCCATGCCCAGCAGCGCTATATTCCCCTGCAGCTGCAGCCGGGATTCGTCATACTGATAGATATGGGAAAATGCCGTCCCCCAAGAAGTGGACACATAGATCCTGTCCCCGTCAAAACACATGCCCTGGGCCAGATCCGGCAGGGTGTAGGCTCTCACAGGCGTGGGCACGATGCCAAACCTCGCCTGCTCACTGAGTGCATATTCCACCCCCAGGGCCTGCTGGTAATCCCCGGCCAGGGTAGTATACTTGTGACTTTCCGGGGTCTGGTAGTTGGGATCACGGTAAAATTCCCCCGTCACCAGACGATCACCCTCCACCGCCACAAAAGCCGGTCCGATATAATCCGTCTCCGATACCGCCGTATCGAAAGTCCCGATGGCCGCCACACTATCTCCATCTCCAGCGTCATAGAGATCCCGGCTGAAAAAGACCAGCAGCCTGTGCTCCCCGCCGTCCGCCACATACACATACTCTCCGTATCTGGCAATCCCTCCGGCATGGCCCGTATAGGCCGAGCCGTCCGGCAGCGCCATGCGGATGGTCTTATCGGGCTTTTTTGCCCCCGGAGCAATGATATAGATGGGCGAAGCAATGCCGTCCTTCTGATAGCCGTTTACCAGAAAACGGTCTGTCTCTTCATCGTAGGCAATCCCCTGGGCCACAAATCCCCGGTTACAGTCCGGGATCAGGAATCCCCGCTCCGAAGCCTTATAGTAGTCCCTCACCGGGACCCGGAAATACAGTCTGGCACCCAGCAGAACCAATGCGGTCAATACCGCCGGCACCCCCAGTGCCCACAGCAGATAGTTCCACCAGGCATGTCTCTTCTTTGTTTTCTCTCTTTTAACCGTCATATATTCTCCTGAATATCCACATCTCTTCCTTGTTCTTTGTCCGAATATTTCCCCCAACGTCGCTTTACTCTCTACCCGAATGTCTCCCCAACGCCGCCTTGCCCCTTACCCGAATACTTCCCGCAACGCCGCTTCATACTGGGCCATGTTCCCGGCTTTGCGAATTTTTTTCATGGCTCTGTCCTTTCCCGGAAAAGACTCTCCGAAATAGGACCACAACTCTTTCATCCTGAATAAGACATTCTGCTCTCCTGACATGATTTCCCTGTATCCCTCTAATAGTTCCTGGTGAAAGGCCCATAGTATCTCCCACCGCTGCTCTGTAGTTGAGATTTCTTCCAAGGTCTGCCGCCCGCTCTCCCACTGCCGAAGCTGCTCCACCAGGAAGGGGTTCTTCAGCACGCCCCTTCCCAACA
>JAAWKU010000119.1 GCA_022797535.1 Lachnospiraceae bacterium
CCGCCTTGGTTCACTTCATCGTGATTTCCCCCGCCTTGGTTCACACCGCCTTGGATCGCCTCGCCGTGATTTCCCCCACCTTGGTTCGCCTCGCCGTGATTCACACCGCTTTGGTTCACCTCACCGTGACTCACACCGCTTTGGTTCACCTCACCGTGACTCACACCGTCTTGGTTCACCTCACCGTAGTTCGCCCCGCCTTGGCTCGCCTCACCGTGATTTACACCGCTTTGGTTCACCTCATTGTGATTTCCCCCGCCTTGGTTCGCCTCGCCGGCAGGACTGCGGCTCACAGGGGAATTCCCCTGCGGCCCACCGGGAACCCCGCTTTCAGGCACTCCCATATTCCGGTCCACGGCGGCTTCCTCGTCCAATGCGCCCATTTCCCGGTCCGCAGAACCTTCGATTTCGGTTTCACCATTCCCTCCGTCTCCGGCGGCCTGCCTGGCCAGCAGAATGGCCATGACCACATGACGGCATATACTTCGGGAGGGACAGCTGCACCGGCTCTCGCCCAGGGGAAACTGAATGGTCACAGTCTCTCCCCCCGCCTGTACCGTCAGTTCCGGGGCATTCCAGTCCAGCCCGGCTGTCGCCGCCCGGGCTCCTTCTCCCTCCGCCTCCAGATCCTTGTAAGCCCTTTTTACGATTCCCTTGTTGCTGATGCCCACCAGGTAGTCTTCATCCACCCCCGCCAGGCTCTGTCTCCAATCCATCATCGCCTTACACCCGTCTATGTATCGTTTCTTCTATCCTATGTTCTATCCTATCTTCCATCCTAATCTTCTATACTTTCTTCTATAAACTATACCCTATCCCCTTCTATCCCACCATATCCGCCACATGTTCCGCCAGCTGCTCCGGGGTCATGGCCCCCACAAAGGCGCCCATCTGGGCCAGTTGGGCCGCCGCATGCCTGTCATAGTTGGGCGTGGCCGTCATGTCCAGGGCAGTGAGCGCGATCAGCCTGGCCCCGCTCTCAATGATGCTGCGGCACACGCTGTACAGATTGTGATAGCCGCCGCCCTCATACAGATCCGAAATCAGCACCACCAACGTTCTGTGAGGGTTGTCAATCAAGGTTTCACAGTAGTTCAGCGCCCCTGCGATGTTGGTGCCGCCTCCCAGCTGCACGCTCATCAATGTCTCCACTGGATCCTCCACATGGCCGCTCAGGTCCACCACATTGGTATCAAAGATCACCAGACGGGTATCCAGCATGGGTAATCTGGCAAAGATCCCTGCCATGATGGCGCTGTGAATCACGGAGTCCAGCATGGAACCGCTCTCGTCCACACAGATTACCACCCGCCACTGATGATACCGCTTGATCCGGGAATGAAAATACACCTGCTGCAATACCAGTTGCTGCCGCTCCCCGTCGTAGTGCTGCAGATTCTTCCGTATGGTTTTCTGAATATCCAGGTTGCGCAGACTCCGCACAGGGCTTCCGCTGGTGCGGTCCAGCCGCCCCTGCAGCGCCCGGCGCACATCCTGCTCCAGTTTTGCCATAATCTCCTGCGCCACCTTGCGCACGATCTCCCTGGCCAGGTTCAGTACTTCCCCTTTCATCATGTGCTTCAGGCCCAAAATGGTCTTAAGCAGTTCCCGGTTGGGCTCCAGACGACGCAGTACCTCCGGATCCGTCAGCAGTTCCGTCATCTCATATTTTTCCAGAGCATGGCGTTCCATGATCTCCACAGTTTGTCTGGGAAAGAGTTTTTTCATCTCATGGAGCCACCCCGGCACGGTGAGTTGAGAACCCTCGCTGCCACCCCGGCGGTCCTTCCGGATCTCCTGCTCCTCTCCGTATTCCCGGGAATAAAGGTAATCCAGTACTTCCTCCATACCCATATAATTCACCCCGCCGCCGCTGTAGGAAATCTGCCCGGAAGCATATTTGCCCAACACCAGCCGCCATCTGTTTAAAACCTGTCCTTCGTCCATATAACTCCTCTTACAAATACACAATCACCCCTCAGAAAGGGACAGACAGTTCCCGAACATATACTGCCTTCTTACAAATACATATGGTACACAATCATCCTTCAGAAAGGGAGGCCAGAACAGATTCCTCCAGCTCCCGCCCATAGAGATACCACGCCTCGGGAACCGCCTGCTGTTCCCGGAACTGCTCCGGGTTCCTGCCGTGAAAGCCCGCCGCAGTCCGGGCAATCCGATCCGTCTCTGCCGGGGTAAAGTAGGTGAAAGCCATATGTAGTTCCGGCAGAAGCTGCATAAAATCCTCTTCCTCCACCTGTTCTAAAAATCCGTCCAGCATTCTCAGGAAAGTGTCGCCCACAAACACCAGGTCCTTAGCCCCATAGAACAGGCCACGGAAAAACATGGCTGTCTTAAGCAGTTGCTCCCGGGTTCCCGTCAGATATCCTCGGCATATCTGCTGGATCCGTGCCACATCCTCCCGACCGCCGCCATACAGCAGCCCGTGGACACAGCCATGAATGCCTGCCTGTACCTCACTGTCCCCATCCATGGCAAGCAGCGCTTCAAAATAACTGTCCAGAAGGGCGCCGTCCCTTGTTTCGGCGTTCTCTTCCCTGGCCGTCTCCTCTTTTCCCTCTCGTTCCATCCTCCCGATTACCCGATACAGCAGCTTTACCGCCTCCATACACCGGGCCATGTCCTCTTCCCTGACCCGGGCCATGCCCGGCAGCAGCCCCAGAAGCCTGCGGATGCAGGTCAGGGTCATGTCGCAGGTCTCCAGCCGGGTATCATAGAGCCACTTCAGCTGTTCCACCATGGACAGAGAGCGCAGCGCTTCCGCCAGAGAGAAAAAATCCGTGTCCGACATGAGCAGTTCCTGCAGTCTATCGTATACCTGCTCCAGCTGCCCCTCCATCCCCATCTCCAGCACCTGGGTCAGCAGCAGGGCGCCCTCCCGGGCGTAAACCGCCTTTTTAAGCTGTTCCGCCACCAGACCTCTTGCTGCGTCCTCCACGGTTCCGCCATATACGGAGGCGTCAATCAGGGCCGCCATGACCTGGGCATTCCATTTATATTTCCAGATCTCCCGGATTAGATTGCGATCCCGGCCGGTCTGCAGATTGGGGCCTTTCATCCGCCGGGCATAGGGAGCCTGTAAAAACAGCAGGCGATGGAAAAACATGCTCATCTGCCGATGCTTTTTCTTGCTGAATACAGAAAGTGTGACCTCTGTCTCCAGAGTGGAGGAGGTCTGCAATCCATAGCGTTTGCACTGGGATCGGAAATCCTGCAGCACCGGCGGCTCCCCCGCGCTCTCACACAGTTCCCCCACCCGTCTGCCTGTCATCTGCCGACGCAACATCCGCATGGGCTCATCGGTGGCCAGATTATACTCTCCCTTGACAAAGCAGGACAGAACCGCATCCTGCAGTTCATATGCCCCCGGCTGGGGTTTATCCCGCAGGGCGGCCAGTCCCTCCGCCATGGAGCAGGCACAGATCTCATCATGGGTGGAGGCGCTTCCCTCCGCCCGCCGCACGGCCTTTCCCGTGGCCAGAATCATATCCAGAACCGCTCTGGCATAAGGCTGCGACAGGTAGCGTAAAGCAGGGTCCTGCTCCATTGCCTGTGGCAGGGACGCCTCCTGCACATGCTCCCAGATCTCCTGATAGAATCCGGGAAAAGGCATACCGCTGGCATAACCGTTCAGGGCATCCGCCGCCTCCATGGAATAGGGCATCAGATATACGCCCTGATCCCTGGCGCTGACCAGCTTTCGAGGTAATTCTGCCTCCCCGCCGCTCCCCGGCCCGGAAGCCCCACCGTCGCCCTCCGCTCCCAGTTTCCGCGCCAGGGCAGGGGTATGAAAGCCTCCCGTCACCACCAGGATGCGGTGAAATTCCGCCTTTTCCCCGCCGGGGGTTTTGCCCGCCAGCTGCCGGGCCGTCTCCAGGATTTTTCCCGCCATATAGGCTTCCCTGGCCAGACAGCCCTCTTCCGCCAGCTGCTCCGGCGGGGTGCTCTCCCTGGCCTGGCGGCAGTAGGTCAGCAGATTGCCGAACCAGGTCTCCCCATCCTGCCCAAGTCCCTCTAATTCAAAATATTTCTCCCAAAACTCGTCAAAGCTGCGCAGCCCCGTTTTCTCACAGAGACGCTGCAGATAGGCGTTGCGGGAAAGCAGATAATCATCATTGTAATTACTTTTCTCCCCCTCCCGCCGCATTCCCTTTCCCTCCTGAGAAGCGGCCAGAATATCCCCATAGGGCAAATCAATAAACGCCACCTGCGCTCCCAGGGAATTGCCCGTCCGAAGCGCCGCCAATTCAGGCGAATAGTCCAGAAATGGATAGTAGCAGCGGTATTTCTCCTTTTCCTCCGACACCGCCCCTGCCGTATCATCATAAGAATAGTACACGGCAAAGGGAGCCCTGGTGGCGGGGTCCAGCATGGCGGGTATGAGGGAACTGGCCGTGTCCGGTCCCTCGATGAGCACGGCCTGGGGCCGCCAGTTTTCAATCACACGCTGTACCTGCCAGGCGCAGGCCGGGCTGTGATGCCGCACCGGAAGCAACTTTATTTCAGCCATTTCCTGGCTTCGTAGTATCGTTTCCATAAGCCACCTTCCTTGCCTGCCCTGTCTTTGACCACTGTGTTGAAATACTCCTTAACCCTGCCCAGATCCTCCTTGTTCTCCTTGGAAAGGGCGCCCACCAGATTCTGGGCCAGGCTGTCCACATCCATATTGCCGTCGCCGTAATAATAGCCGCCGATCATGGTCTGATAGTATACGGACACCGCCTCCGCAGTGCTCATCACAGCGCTGGGGCTGTCGATCCGATGTCCCAGGGAGGACACTCCCTCCCGTAGTTCATGATAGGTAGTGGCCAACAGTTCCGCCACATCCTCGTCCACCGGCATGTCAATATGATTTTCCGCCGCCAGAGAACGCACTTCATTCAGGATGATCTGTTTCTCCAGCGCCACCTCCCGCACGGGCATGACCGTCTCAAAGTTAAAGCGGCGCTTCAGGGCGGAGCTCATCTCGTTTACCCCCTTGTCCCGGGTATTGGCCGTGCCGATCACGTTGAAACCGGGTCGGGCAAACAGAATGCCCTCATCTCCCAGTTCCGGCACATTCAGTACCTTGTCACTGAGCACGCTGATCAGGCTGTCCTGTACCTCCGCCGGGGTACGGGTGATCTCCTCGAAACGGGTCAGAAGCCCCTGTTCCATACCCACATACAGGGGCGAGGGAACCAGCGCCTCCCGACTGGGGCCCTTGGCCAGCAACAGCGCGTAGTTCCAGGAGTACTTGATCATATCTTCCGTAGTTCCCGCCGTCCCCTGTATGGTGTTGGTGCTGACGCCGCTGATGGCGGCGGACAGAAGTTCCGAAAGCATGGTCTTGGCAGTGCCCGGCTCCCCCACCAGCATCAGTCCCCGGTTGCCCGCCAGAGTGATGATGCAGCGCTCCACCAGTGCGTCGTTGCCGAAATATTTCTTTCCGATATTGACTTTGCCTCCCTTATAAGCTATGGGAGTCTTGCTTCCCAGAATAAAGGTGCGTACCGCTTTGGGAGAAAGCTGCCAGTTCTCCGGCCTCTTTCCGCTGTCTGTGGCCTTCAGCGCCTCCAGTTCCTCCTTGTACCGTACCTCCACGGGAGGCCGTAGTAACTTTTGTCCGTCCATAATCCTCGTCCTTTCCTCGCGCTTATTTGAAAAAAATATCCCCCGGGGATATTTCTGATTGCTTCCGGCGCCCTGCTCCATTGCGCTTACAGTTTCAGGAAAATATTTTCAGATATCTCACATTATATTCCATTATATGTGTTTTTTCAATATCTTTAGACCTGCGTTTCCACAGTTTTGCCTGTCAGATTGTTGGATAACGGACTTAAATTTATCGATTTTGATTTTAGGGCTATTTTTTCTCCACAATTACAACACTATTTTCTCACAATGGCAAAAATCATATCCGCAATATAGAACCCCACCATGACAAAGCCCTCCCAGCGCTGCAGTGCTTTACCTCTTCTCAGGAAAAACAGCGTAAGGAGGCTGGCCAGAAGCAGGATCCCCAGGTCGTACACGGACGCCGCGTTTACTCCCACCGGGTGTATTACCGCCGAGATTCCCAATATAAACAGCAGGTTAAAAATATTGGAACCCACCACGTTTCCCACCGCAAGGCCCGTCTCGCCTTTCCGGGCGGCCACAATCGAAGTTACCAGTTCAGGGAGAGAAGTGCCCACTGCCACCACCGTAAGTCCGATCAGGGTCTCCGTCATCTCCAAAGTTCTCGCAATCTCCTTTGCGCCGTACACCACCGCCTGTCCACCTCCAATGATCAGCGCCAGGCCTGCCGTAATGCGTAAAAAGCACTTCCACAAAGGCATCCTTATTCCGTCCTCCCCCTGCTCCGGATGCCGCTTCGCATCCCTGATCAGGAACACTATGTATCCGAGAAACAGCGCCATCAGAATTCCCCCTGCAATTCTGCCCAGATTTCCCGCATTGTCACCCATCTTCATCTGAAAGACCTTCCCGGAACAGACCGAATCTGCGCAGGATAGAAAAAGCACCAATGTCGCGGCCAGAATGGAAATGGGAAAGTCCCTTTTCAGCACACCGGCCTCAGCGGAGACCGGATATATAACGGCACACAAACCCAGCACGGATAACAGGTTAAAAATATTGGAGCCCACCACATTACTCAGAGCGATCTCATTGGCCCCCCGCAGGGCAGCCACCGTGCTGACTGCCAGTTCCGGTGCGCTGGTTCCCGCCGCCACAATGGTCAGCCCGATGACCAGCCCCGGCACTCTAAAATTCTTAGCCAGGGCCGCACTTCCCTCCACAAACAGATCCGCCCCCTTGATGAGAAACAGAAAACCAATAATCAGAACCAGTACACAAATAAAAAACATTTTTTCTTCCTCCTTTGATTTTTAACAGAAAAAAAGCGGGACTTTTACCGTAAGAAAATACAGTAAAAGTCTCGCTTCTTAACGACATATCCCGGGGAATCAGGTTCCCGTACTGACGTAAATATGTCACATACCAAGGTATGCAAGCTACTCCCTGTCACATAGGCAAATCATACCAGAAACAATGCTGCAAGTCAATTGGTATTTTTAGAATTCGGACATTGCGGAAAAGGTAGAAAAAAGTCATAAACAGGCACATTGGGGCAGATGGAGAATAAATTATAGAAACAAATACTTGACAGGACGCTGCCACAGCACTGTGGCGGTAAAGGAGGAAACGCATATGGGAGCCCATCTGATATGGGATGAACGGTACAATCTGGGAGTTGACATGATCGACAGAGAACATAAAAAGCTCTTCAGCATTCTCAATAAGCTGTATGACTTCGGACGGCAGGAAGAGAAAAGCCGCTTTGCCTGCCAGGAGGCGGTAAAGTACTTTAAGGACCACGCCATCCAGCATTTCGCAGATGAGGAAGCCTATATGGTTTCCATAGACTACCCGGGATTGGAGGCACACAGACGCATCCATGCGGATTTCCGCGAACGGATGCTGCCTGCCCTTGAGAACGAACTGGAACTGACCGGCTATTCTGAGACCTCCATTCACCATTTTCTGGGCGTTTGCGCAGGATGGCTCATCGGACATACATTGATCGAGGATCATTTGATCGTGAGTGGAGAGCCCATAAAACACTGGGAAAAACTGTTGCCGCAGGAGGAACAGGCCATGATGGGACAGACCATCGCCAGCCTGCTGCACAGCATGTTCCGATTGGATTCACAGCTGATCAGCTATTGCTATGCGGGAGAAAAGTTCGGGGACGGAATCTATTACCGTCTGCTCTATAGCGACAGAGATAAAAAAACCTGGGAATTTTTTCTGCTCTTTGAGAAGCAGTTGATTGGCAGTACCATCGGCAGTGTCATCGATACAAAATCAGAAGCCACAGGCGCCATGCTGTCCAGTGTGGCAAGATATGCAGCCAGGGAACTTGTGGAACGGGTCAAACGGCATTTTTCTTCCATGGAGCATTTTGAAATAACGGGAGAGCAGTCGCTGACCTATGACCAGTTCCATAAAATATACGAGAAGCAGAGTCCCCAGTTTAGTCTTTTATTTGACACTGGCAGAGGATATTTTGCGTTTTGCATGAGCACTGCCGAGATTACCCGGTATGAGGACGGGATTACGGATGTGACCGCAAACGCCGTAGCCGAAATCGAAAACAGCCTGATGCAAAGCCACACCAGGGAAGCCCCAGACAATCAGAAAAAGAAAATCCTGGTGGTGGACGATTCGGATTTTATGCGAAAAACAATGCGCAGTCTCCTGGGCCGGGACTACCAGGTGCTGACGGCGAGTTCAGGTTTGTCCGCCATCCGAAGCATTACCCTCGACAAACCGGATCTGATTCTGCTGGATTATGAGATGCCCGTATGCAGTGGGAACCAGGTGCTGGAGATGATTCGTTCCGAACAGGATTTTACCGATATCCCAGTGGTCTTTCTGACCTGCAGAGTGGACAGAAAGAGCGTCAAAAGAGCCCTGGCCCTGAAGCCCGAGGGCTACCTGTCCAAGTCCCTGCCCGCAGAAACCATAAAAAGAGAAATAGATCGCTTTTTTGAAAAGAAAAAAGGCGATTTCCCGGGCCAGTGACCGGCGCTCACAGGGAAGATGCCTTATTTTCATCTGCCCTTAAATACTCCAGAACCGGCTTGATATAGTTTCTATCAGAGATGTCGTAGGAGTGGGAAATCATCTCCACCATCCCCCGCTCCTCCTCCGTCTTGTCCCTCTTGGCCTTTAAGGTTCTGAGAAATACTTTCATCATCATCCTGGACATGGGAGACATCCGCTCATAGTTGAAGCCTCCCGGGCAATAAAACACTCTCACCTTTTCCCACTGGGCATCGCTGAAATTATTCCGCAGCGCCCCGGGAATCTCCGGATTGTCCGCCGGACTGCCCCCCACACAGAATACCGCCAGCCTCTTCCCCTGCCATTGATCCATCCGGGACTTAAACCACTTCAGACCGCTGATGCCGCCTGCACAGGCCCAGCCCCCAAAGACAATGGCATCATATTCATCGAAACCGCGCTTCTTTGCCTCCGCCAGTTCCACACATTCCGCCCCGGCTGCCTCCGCAATCCACCGGGCATAGCGTTCTGTGAAGCCTGTCTGGGAATTATATATCACAATGGTTTTCATCTGCGATACCTCCTCGCATATCTTTGAGATTATTTTCCATACGGGAAAGTACTTCATAGACCTGCGCTATGTCCGCCTCCTCCACTCCTCCATAGAGCCTGTCCATAAAGACCGTCTCCCTTTCCCGGTATTGCTTTGCCATGGCCCTGGCCTTGTCTGTCAGGTAAATGCGCCGTTTCCTTCGGTCCCTGTCATCGGCCTGCAGGCGCACATATCCCTTTTTTTCCAGGCCAAAAAGGATCTCCTTCACGCTCTGCCTGGAACAACCCATGACTGCCGCCAGTTCCACGGCCGTGGGAGCCTCCCGGGGATATAGATTCATACAGGCCAGCAGAAAAAACTGCTTGCATGTGATCTCCTCATAAAAGGAATCCCCCACCGCCTGCAGACGGTTATGAAAAGCGAAAAAAAGGCCGAATAGCGCATACTTCTTTTCCATTTGGAGGGCTACATCTTTTGCTGTCATATTCCATTCTCCGTATATAAGCAATATATTGCCTTTTTTACAGTATACTTCCGATCAGGTGACCTGTCAAGTATTAGCTGTCATTTCTCTTTGCGCCAAAAAGGCAGAAGGAACAACTTCCCCCTTCAATGGGTTTGTTATTCCTTCTGCCCTTGTATAGATATTGCTAGTGTGCCGTACCGTTGACTTTCAGCAAAATGACGCCGGATGAATTTTCAGTCTGCAAGGCGGAGGAGGGAGGCGATGCGGTGGCATCGTTGACCGACGACAACGCGGCAGATGGAAATTCAGGC
>JAAWKU010000120.1 GCA_022797535.1 Lachnospiraceae bacterium
ACTCCCAAAAGCAAATTGAGCTATGTACAGCAGTACATAGAGAGCCATCCCGGGGACAGCGGCATCATCTACTGTGCCACCCGCAAGAATGTGGAGATGGTGCATGAGGCCCTGCAGGCCAGAGGCATTGCCGTAGCCAGGTACCATGCGGGGCTGACGGCCCAGGAGCGCAGTGAGACCCAGGAGGATTTTATCTACGACAGAAAACCTGTCATCGTGGCCACCAACGCTTTCGGCATGGGCATCGACAAATCCAATGTCCGCTATGTGCTTCATTTCAACATGCCCCAGAGCATGGAGAACTACTATCAGGAGGCGGGCCGGGCCGGCCGCGACGGCGCGGCATCGGAGTGCATAATGCTCTATTCCGGCCAGGATGTGATGGTAAACCAGTACCTGCTGGACAACAAGGCCCCCAATGAGGAACTGGGCCCGGAGGAGAATGCGCTGGTGCGGGAGCGGGACAGCCAGCGGCTGCAGAGCATGGTGGGGTATGCCCGTTCCACCAACTGCCTGCGGAAATACATTCTGGAATATTTCGGGGAATACGGTCTGCAGCGCTGTGAGAACTGTTCCGTCTGCCGGGGGGAATATGAGGAGCAGGACTGCACGGAGCAGGCCCGGCAGGTCATCACCTGCATCCTGGAACTGCGCCAGCGTTACGGCGTCAATGTGGTGGCCGGGACGCTTCACGGGGACAAGCGCTCCAAGCTGCTGGCTCTTGGGGCGGACCGCTGCCCCACCTACGGCGCCCTGCAGGCCCTGTCTGAGGACCGGATCAAAAGAATCATCCGGGAGCTGGAGGAGCGGGAATATCTGGAGGCCACGCCGGACAAATATGCCATTCTTAAAGTCTGTGCCAGGGCCCAGGATCTGCTGGAAGGCAACGACTCCCTGATACTGCGCTTTTCCAGAGAAGAGGAAGCTGCCGCTGCCAGAACCCGGAAAACCCGTAAATCGGATGTGCTGAACGGCAGAGGACTGGAGCTTTTCGAGACGCTTAAGAAACTGCGGCTGGAACTGGCCCGGGAGGGCGGCGTGCCTCCCTATATGGTGTTCAGCGATAAGACCCTGATCGACATGTGTATCCGTCTGCCCTTTGACAGGGGGGAGATGCTGCAGGTGTCGGGCGTGGGAGAGAAAAAATATGAGAACTACGGCCCGGCTTTCCTGGAGGCAGTGCGGGAATTCACCCGGGGCCGGAAAGAGAAAACCTATTTCGGAGAGCAGGGCACGGACAGCTTTTCTTAAAATGCGGCGGACGGAGGCACTGATGCCGGGGCTCTGGCGGGACAGGAGGGGAACACATAGAAGAGAGTTGAAATAGAAGAGAGGCTGCGGCGGTTTTAAACCGCCGCGGCCTCTACACGTTTATATTCCATCAGCGTGATTTGCCCCGTGTGTGAGGCGGCAAAAGTCACTTCGTCTACCCCCACCGGGGTGTGGGCATCCACATAGGGCATGAGGGTGAAGGTAATATGTATTGTGGGATTGAGGGCCTGTGGGTCAGCCTGCAGTTCTTTCAGGGCCACATAGTACCAGGAGACGGTGGGGGCTTCATCCCCCTGCCTGGTGTAATAGGCCCGGCAGGCTTCCTGGATATGGGACAGATAGCTGTTGACCAGGGCCACGTCCGACAGGGGCAGCGAAGTCCAGTCCGAAGTATACGGAAAGGCCAGGGCGTTGTCCTCCGCCGCCTGGGATTTCCCGATGTTCTTGGTGGTGGGCAGAACGCAGATCACCAGACATGCGATGCCCAATATGGTCCGCAGTTTGATATGTAAGATTCGGTTCATGGGGGCTCCCCCTATGTGGAAGTGCTTTTGGGATATATTATGCGGCATCGGGCAGGAGGGTGCATGACTTATGGGGCCTTCAAAGCATTCCTGCTCAGGAAGAGATAAAACGCCGTGATGAAGCGGCCAGGCAGGAAAAGAAAGAGTTCAAAAGAATGATTTCAAAAGAATGATTTCAAAAGAATGACTTCAAAAGAAAGACTTGTATGAAAATATTTTAGATGAAATGTGGTCAGGATATGCTATAATTAAGTTGTCTGCAGGGCGAATTTATGGATAGTTTGTTGAAAAGGCAGCGGCTTATTCTGCAGGAATAAAGTATGAAACTTCGTTTCATATACTGATTTGTGCAGTATCGCAAGCATGGCTTGCGATATGCATGCTAAGGAAAGTATGGAACGAGAGACTTTGCCCGTGAAAGCGGCAGTGGCCCGGACGGGCCTGGGCATATAAGACAGGTCTGTGCCTGGAGAGGAGAGAAGGCTATGATTGCGGAAAAAGACGGGATCTTCATATTGGAAACCAGGCACACCTCGTACCTGTTTGAGACTATGGAGACGGGACATCTGGAGCATCTGTACTATGGGAGAAGGATCCATCTGCGGGACGGGGCGGCGCTGCGGGAAAAACATGCCTTTGCGCCGGGCAACGGGATCTACTATGACGACGGGCACAAATATTTCAGCCTGGAGGATGCCTGTCTGGAGATGTCCTCCTATGGAAAGGGGGATATCCGGGAGCCATTTATAGAGGTGATCCACGAGGATGGCAGCTTTACCTCGGATTTTCTCTATGATTCCTATGCCATTACGGATACAAAACCGGCTTTTGCCTCCCTGCCCGGCTCCTACAGCGAGGACGGAAAGGTGGAGCATCTGCAGGTGACGCTGAAGGACCGAGTGTGTGGCCTGACGCTGGAACTGCATTACTATGTGTATCCGGCATGTGATGTGATCACCAGGAGCGCCAGGCTGGTGAACCAGGGGGAACATCCGGTGATGCTGAAGCGCCTGATGAGCCTGCAGCTGGATTTTGCCGCCCGGGACCTGGTGCTCACCACCTTTACCGGCGAGTGGGCCAGGGAGATGAAGCGCACGGATATCCCCATGAGGGCGGGCAGACATGTGAACGCTTCCTATGCCGGAGTCTCCTCCAGCAGGGCCAATCCCTTTGTGATGCTTTCCGGGGAGCATACCACGGAGGATGCGGGGGATTGTTACGGGTTCAATCTGGTCTACAGCGGCAATCACTACGAGGCGGTGGAAGTCAGCGGCTTCGGAAAAACCCGTTTTGTGGCGGGGATTAATCCCCGGTCTTTTTCCTGGGAACTGGAGCCGGGGGAGGATTTTGAGACGCCGGAGGCGGTGATGACCTTTTCCCACCAGGGTTACAACGGTATGAGCGGCCATATGCACCAGTTTGTCAGGGAACATATTGTGCGTGGGACCTGGAAGAAAAAGCTGCGGCCGGTGCTGCTGAACAGCTGGGAGGCGGCCTATTTTGACATCAATGAGAGAAAGCTGCTGCGTCTGGCCCGGGCGGGAAAAGAGGCGGGGGTGGAACTCTTCGTCATGGACGACGGCTGGTTTGGGGAGCGCAGGGATGATACCCGTTCCCTGGGAGACTGGTATGTGAACGAAAAGAAACTTCCCGGCGGGCTGCGGGGGATCTGTGAGAAAGTGAGAGCCCTGGGGCTGGCGTTCGGCATCTGGGTGGAGCCGGAGATGGTGAATGTGGAGAGCAGGCTGTATAAGGCCCATCCTCAGTGGGCGCTGGATATTCCCGGCCGGCCCCATTCCGAGGGACGCAATCAGCGCATTCTGGACCTGGGCAATCCGGAGGTGCAGACGTATATTATCCAGGAGATGAGCAAGCTGTTTTCCTCGGCGGAGATCAGCTATGTGAAATGGGACATGAACCGCATTTTTTCAGATGTCTACGCCAAAGATCTGGAGCCCCGGGAGCAGGGAAAGGTGTTTCACCGCTATGTGTGCGGTCTGTATCGCTGCATGAAAGAATTGACAGAGCGCTTTCCGGCAATCCTGTTTGAGGGATGCAGTTCGGGCGGCAACCGCTTTGACCTGGGGATCCTGGCGTATTTTCCCCAGATCTGGGCCAGCGACAATACGGATGCCCTGTGCCGAGCGGAGATCCAGAATGGGTACAGCTACGGTTATCCTCTGTCCACGATCAGCACCCATGTGTCCGCCTGTCCCAACCATCAGACTCTGCGGATCACTCCCCTGGAGACCCGCTTTCATGTGGCAGCTTTCGGCGTCTGCGGCTATGAGTGCAATTTCTGCGACATGGGAAAAGAGGAACTGGCGGCGGTGAAGGAGCAGATTGCCCTGTATAAGCATTGGAGGGAGGTTTTGCAGTTCGGGGATTTCTACCGGGGCAGGAGCTTTGGACAGGGCGGGCACAGCGCCATCGGCCTGGGCAACGCCAATACCATGGAGTGGACCTGTGTGTCCCCGGACCGGGAAAAGGCGGTGGGAATGCTGTTGCAGAAGCTGGTGGTTCCCAATGATTCCTACGCCTGTTACCGGGCGAAGGGGCTGGAGGAGGAGACCTGCTACCATTTCTACAACCGCCGCCTGCAATATAATCTGAAAGCCTTCGGCGGCCTGGTGAATATGATCGCGCCCATCCATATCCGGCAGGGTTCCCTGATGGAGGAGATCGCCTCCCGGCTGGTGAAACTGGAGGGGGAGACGGAGGACTGCCTGGCCTACGGGGATGAACTGATGTACCACGGCGTAAAGCTCAAGCAGGCCTTCGGATCCGTGGGATACAGCAGCGAAGTGCGAATCTACCAGGATTTCGCCTCCAGGATGTATTTTATGGAAGGGACGCCCGACGGGCATTCCTGCAGCACCGGGGCGTGTGCTCCCAGGGAATAAGCGGAACTCAAAAGAGCATATTCCCGAAGAGCGCACTGCTGCGGGAGGGGCCGCCCGACGGGCATTCCTGCAGCACTGGGGCGGTGTGCTCCCAGGGAATAAGCGGAACTCTATATAGGAGAAGGGACATGGACAACGAAAAGCAGACCAGGAAAAATCTCATATATTTCCCTCTGGGAACGGTGGGGCGGGACGCAGTGTACTGCCTGATCAACAGCTACCTTTTGACCTTTGTGCTGTTCACACATTCCCTGGACGGGGCGCAGCTTGCTGCGATTACGGGAATCATGATGGCAGCCCGGGTGTTTGATGCTCTCAACGATCCCATCATGGGCAATATCATTGAGCGCACCCATACAAAATTCGGCAAATTCAAGCCCTGGCTGTTGGCGGGGGGCCTGTCCACCTCGGTGGTGATCTATCTGTTGTTTAATGTGAAGCTGCAGGGATGGGGCTTTGTGTGGTTTTTTGCCCTGCTGTATTTTGCCTTCAGCATTACTTACACCATGAGCGATATCTCGTACTGGGGGATGATCCCGGCTCTGGGTTCCGACGCCAATGCCCGGAATCAGTTTACCTCCAGGGCCACGCTTTTTGCCGGGATCGGCAGTACGCTGGCGGCTATTTTGATACCCATGTTTACGGCGGGTTCAGGGGCTATCGGGGGCAGCACGGCAGTGGCCTACGGATGGATTGCTCTGGCGATTGCCATATTGGGGCCTCTGTTTATCCTCTTTCCTCTGCTTGGAGTGCGGGAGCATCGGGAGAGCAGTTCCCCGGCAAAGCGGGAGAAGTTTTCCCTTTTACAGGTGTTTCGGACCATTATCCGCAATGATCAGCTGGTGTGGGTCTCGGTGATCTTTCTGATCCAGCAGGTAGGCAACGGTCTGGTGATCGGAGGAATCGGTTCCACTTACATCTATTTTACCTTTGGCTACAACGGCGGGCTGTACTCCCTGTTTACCACGGTAGGCATGGCGGCCACGGCGTTTCTGATGATTTTTTATCCGGCCATCTCCCGGCGTATCCACAGGAAAAAGCTGATGGGCGTCATGGCGGTGGTTTCCGTCGCAGGCTATGGAATGATGCTGTGTTCGCTGGCGGTTCCGGGAACTGGCATGGGCAGATTCTGGCTGCTGGTGCTGGGGTATATGCTGTCCAATTTCGGTCAGTACTGTTATTATCTGATCATGATGATTTCCATTATGAACACGGTGGAGTATAATGAATACAAATTTGGCACCAGAGACGAGGGGATTATCACGTCCCTGCGCCCCTTTATCACCAAGATGAGTTCCGCGCTGATCGTGGCCATCACCTCCGTCTCCTATCTGCTATTTGGCGTCACCGGCTACACCAATCGGATTTCTGATCTGGAGCAGCAGTGCGCCCAGGGGCTGCTTTCCGAGGAGGAGAAACTGGTTCGAATATCTGAAGTGATTTTTGGCGCGGAGGGAGCGCAGGCCGGTGTCTCGGCAGGGCAGAGCATCGGACTGATGATGGCTATGACGGTGCTTCCCTGCGCGCTGATGCTGATCTCTTATTTCCTATATAAAAAGAAGTATCAGCTGGACGAGGAGGCGTATGACAAAATCTGCCGGGCGCTGAACCGGGACTGAGAAAACGGTGCCCCCACAGTAAACAGGGATCACACAAGGAGGAACATGCTATGAGCGATCTGTTGAAATTTGCAGACAGAGAGGAATTCAGGAACTGGCTTTTCGAACACTGCCAGTCAAGTGCCGGCGTCTGGCTGCTGTTTGGAAAAGCTGGCGGGCCGAAAACAATAAAGGCGGGAGAGGCGCTGGAGGAAGCTCTCTGCTTTGGATGGATTGACGGGCAGATGCAAGGTATGGACGATCAAAGCTACAAAAAGTATTTTTCCATGCGCAGGGAGAAGAGCAAGTGGTCGGAAAAAAATAAGGCATTGGCCCAAAACCTTGAAGAGCGGGGGCTTATGACGGATTTTGGCAGAAGGAAAATAGAGGAAGCCAAAGAGAACGGTCAGTGGGACGCTCCCAAATCCATGGAGATTACAGAGGAACAGATTGCCAGGATTTCCCAGCTGCTGGAAGGAAAAGAGCCTGCCTGCGCAAATTTTCAGGCCATGTCTCCATCGGTAAAGAAAACTTATGCCCGGGCGTATTTTGACGCAAAGACAGATGCGGGACGGGAAAAGCGGATGGCCTGGATGGTGGACCGGCTTAATAAGAATCTGAAACCCATGTAAGAAGCAGGGGAATACTGACTAACTGAGGCTGAGCCATGACAGTGGGAAACTGCGTCAGCAAGCAGGATTGAGCCGTGGCAGCAGGAAACTGCGTCAGCAGGCAGAACTGAGCCGTGGCAGTGGGAAACTGCGTCAGCAGGCAGAACTGAGCCGTGGCAGCAGGAAACTGCATCAGCAGGCAGAATTGAGCCGTGGCAGCAGGAAACTGCATCAGCAGGCAGAACTGAGCCGCGACAGCAGGAAACTGCGGGAGGGAGGCAACATGGAAAAAACAGGACAGAAGCTGAATTATGACAGTTCACTGGGAGAGTTGTACCGCAGCCCGGTGGGGCATGATGCCCTGGCCCGGGTGCTGCTGCAGCTGGGACTGCCGGAGCTTGTGCTCACCAACAGGGCAGTCTCCGGTCTGAAGCTGCGCACCGTGGCGAAAGCCGCCGGGAGAAAGCTGGGGACAGGTTTCTTTGACGCACTGCTGGAACTGGTAAACAGCGAGACGGACCAGCCCTGCCGCGCAAAGGGCAAAATAACGCCCAGGTGGTGGAAAGAAGCGGTATTTTACCAGATCTATCCCCGCAGCTTCTGTGACAGCAACGGGGACGGCATTGGGGATCTGCAGGGGATAATCGGCAAGCTGGACTACCTGAGAGATTTGGGTGTGGACGCTCTGTGGCTGTCCCCCATCTACGATTCCCCCAATGCTGACAACGGCTATGACATCCGGGATTATGACAGGATCATGGAAGAGTTTGGTACCATGGAGGATTTTCAGCTGTTGCTGGACCAGGTACACAGGCGGGGAATGCGGTTGATTATGGACCTGGTGGTCAATCACACTTCCGAAGAGCACATCTGGTACAGGCAGGCCCGGCAGCCCGGATCTCCCTACCGGGACTATTATTTTTTCCGGGAGGACGACGGCAGCCACAGGCCGCCCAACAACTGGACTTCCTTCTTTTCCGGCCCGGCCTGGAAGTATGAGGAGGAGACGAACAGTTGGGCGCTGCATTTGTTTTCCCAAAAGCAGATGGACTTAAACTGGGACAATCCGAAGGTGCGGGAGGAGATTATCTCCATGGTAAACCGCTGGCTGGACCGGGGCGTGGACGGCTTTCGCATGGACGTAATCAATTATATTTCCAAGCGGGAAGGCCTGCCCCAGGGCGATGAGACCATCGGCGGCCTGATGGGATATTACGGCATCGAACATTATTATTACGGCCCCAGGCTTCATCAGTATCTGCGGGAAATCCGGGAAAAGGCTTTTGCGCCTCACGAGGCGTTTTCCGTGGGGGAGACGCCGGGCCTGGGTATGAGGATGTGCCAGCTTGTGACGGGGGAAGAGCGGGGGGAACTGGACATGGTGTTTTCCTTTGACCACCTGGAGACGCCGGGGCATGTGCGGTTCCAGGACTATGTCTATGATCTGAACTATTTCCGGGATTACATGATAGACTGGATGGAGCATTACGGAAACAACTGCTGGATGTCCCTGTTTTATAACAATCACGACAATCCCCGGATGATCAGTAAGATCACTGGAGACGCTTCCTGTCATACGGCGCTCTCCAAACTCCTGGCGGTTATGCAGTTCACCCTGAAGGGGACGCCCTTTATTTACCAGGGGGACGAAATGGGGCTGGCCAACTACGCCTTTACCTCCATGGAACAGATTACGGATGTGGAGGCAAAGGGTTATTATGCCGAACATATAGGGAAGGAGCCGGAGAAGAAAGTGTTTGCCACCATCCTGGCAGGGACCCGGGAGCATGGAAGAGTGCTGCTGCCCTGGAATGAAAAAATGCCTCCCTGGCACCAGGGATTGCGTCAGGAACCCAAAGAGGAGGTACTTTTGGCATATAAAAGGCTGCTGCGTCTGCGGCATCGGGAAAAGGCTTTTGTCTACGGGGGGTTCAGGGTCCTGTGTCGGAGGAAAAACCGTTTCGTGTATGCCAGAGGGCTGCGAAAGCGGGTTTATGTGGTGGACTGCAATCTGGGAGAAAGTCCCTGCCGGGCTTTTTCCCTCAGAGGAAAATGGCAGCTGGTATATGACACAGCAGAAAAAGGGAAAGGCCGGGCGGCAGACAGCGGGAGAATGCTGCAAGGATATGAGGCCCGCATCTGGCGTAGGGTGGACGAACGATGAAGGATGCCGGGGCTGGCAATGCTGCTGCCCCGGGTAAATTGGCGGATGATAGTGCCGCCCCCCAGGCAAACCGACAGTTGGCAATGCCGCTGCCCCGGGCAAATTGGCGGATGATAGTGCCGCCGCCCCAGACAAACCGAACGTTGGCAATGCCACTGCCCCCGGGCAAATTGGCGGATGATGATGCCGCTGCCCCGGGTAAATTAAAGGTTGACAACGCCGACGCCTGTTGAGTAATATAGGAATGGAACAGGAACAACGGCAATAGAATGAATGGAAACGGATGGCGAGGAGATACCTTATACGGCTATCTCCTTTTGTTCGCATATGGGGACAGGAGAGTGAACCAATGAGATTGATGCTGCATTATATAAGAAAGCATTTGGGCATGTTTTTGGTGGCCGTGGTGTTTCTGGCCATAGAGACCTTTGCAGACCTGCTGCAGCCCACCTTTATGTCCTATATTGTGGACCGGGGCGTCAAGGGGGCGGAAGTGGGACTGATCCGGCAGTACGGCCTGATCATGCTGGGCATCACTGCCATGGGGGCGGTGGGAGCGGTGGTGCGCAATACCTATGCCAGCCGGACTTCCCAACTCATCGGTAAGGAGATCCGGCTGGCTATTTATGAGAAAGTACAGACCCTTTCTTATGAGAATATTGACCGGCTCCAGCCCGCCTCCATCATCACCAGGATTACCAATGACGTGACCCAGATGCAGAACTTTATAAACGGCATTATGCGAATCATGCTGAAAGCCCCGGTGAC
>JAAWKU010000121.1 GCA_022797535.1 Lachnospiraceae bacterium
CCTGCATTGCCCTCTGAGCGATCTGACTCGGGGGATCATCGACAGGGAGGCGCTGAGAAAAATGAAAAAGACTGCGGTTCTGGTCAATGTGGCTCGGGGAGCCGTGGTGGACAACATCGCCCTGTACGAGGCGCTGGTGGCAGGTGAAATCGCCGCCGCCGGGCTGGACGTGGTGGATGGAGAGCCCCTGCAGCTTTCCAACCCTCTGAGCCGCCTGAAGGACAGCAGCCAGCTGATCATCACGCCCCATCTGGCCTGGGCCAGTGTGGAGGCCCGCACCCGCTGCGTGGAGGAGGTCGCCAAAAACATAGAGGCATTCCAAAAGGGACAACCCCGGAACATCGTCAATCCCTGAGAACAGAAAGCCGGCCCTCCTGAGCAGAAAGAGACTTGACAAGACTGTCCTCCCATAGTAGAGTTAGAAAAACGTATAGAGAAAAAGCGTTTTGAGAGAAAAGAGGAGAAACATGGGTGAAAAAATAAAAGGTTTAATGAAAAAATATGAGGAGATGATCGCATATCTGGTGGTAGGTGTTCTTACCACCTTGGTGTCCTGGGGAGCCATGTACCTGGCAAGCTGGCTGCTATTTGGCAATCCCCTTCATCCCACGCCTTTTGAAAACGCGGTGATGAGCGGTGTGAACTGGGTGGCGGGGGTGACATTTGCCTATTTTACCAACAGACGGTTTGTGTTCAAGAGCCATGAACCCATGCTGCGGGAGATTCCCAAATTCGTTCTTTCCAGGATATCCACCCTCATACTGGATCTGGTGGTACGGCAGGTCTTTGGCATGCTGGGAATCAATACCTATATCACCACCTTTGTGTCGGCGGTACTGGTGTTCATCGGCAACTATGTGATGAGCAAGCTGCTGGTATTTCGAAAGGGTAAACAGGAAAAGCAGATAAAATAGCAAATAGAAAAATAGCAAATAGAAAAATTGTAAATAGAAAAATTGTAAATAGAAAAATTGCAGATAGAAAATAACAGATAGAAAAATCCCTGGCAGATGGAATGAAATACATCTGCCGGGGATTCTTTTTATGTCTTTTTCGGAGCCCCTTGCCTGCCCGAAAATGGGCATCGGCTTATACGTTATAAGGATCCTGGCTCTGTTCGGAACCCCCAAAGGCGTCGTTGTACCCCTGGGCCTGATTTATTTCAGCTTCCTTCTGGCGGCGCAGGCGGGTAAACTCATCATAATTCTTGTTGAAAAGCTGCTTGAGCTGGTCGCTGTAACCGAAGATGCCTGCAGGGCATTTTCTGTTCAACTCATCAATCACCTGCTCGCTGGCCGCCTTGCTGGGCATGTTCAGCTGATGGGATTTTTTGTCCTCCGTATATACCATAATGGAGTAAGAGGTGCTGACGGTGCGGCCGTATTTCTGATGATTGACCTGATGGGTATAAGCCCAGGCTAACTGGCGCAGAGCAAATACATCTGTCTTGGCGCCGCTGCAGTCAAACAGGTAGTTGCGTCCGATGCGGATGCCCTTGGTGGGCTCGGAAGCGCTTTCGAAATCCGCGTCCGCGCGCTCCAATTCCATTTCGCCCTGGGCCTTCAGCATCTTGATGAGCTTTTTCTGATAGCCGCCGGTAAGGGCCTTGATCAGCATGTATACCGCCCATAGCAGCAATATTACGGCCAGGATGTTCATACACAGCACAAAGTCCACATGGCCCCTCTTCAGGTGATCCACCTTGATATAGAAAGGCGCGCAGTATTCTTTAAATTCCTCGTCGGAGTAGTCCGCCTCGCGGAAGAAGGAGCGGTAATACCGCAGCATTTCATCGTCCATGGGAAGGATCTGTCCCGTGATCTGCATGGTGGTGTCCAGCGCTCTCAGGTCATAAGTCTCAAAGAATTTATCGCTGTTTTTGTCGATAATCTTGGTGGTATCAAAATATCTGGCGGGGACGGCCAGGCCGATGAACTCCCAATACAGATCTTCATTGGTGTTGATATAGCGGTCCAGGCCGCCCACCAGCACAGCGTGATACTGCATGGAATCCCGCTCGGAGACCTTGGCCCCGTTCCGGGTGGTGGTGGTGACTTCCGTGGCATAAGTGCCGAAAGTCAACTCAAAGGTCATGTTCACATATTGGCTGTCGATCTCGTCGATGGACAATTCCTCAAAGGCCACGGGTCCTTTTACCCAGGTAATGAAATCCGGCCCGAAGTATATCAGCAGGCCCGCTGCCGCAATGAACAGGATGATAATCCCGGGCAACACTTTTTTGAGAGAAGCACTCTTTAGTTTCTGTAACATTTTCTTTTCCTCCTACATTTCATGTCCAGCATTCGCCGTATCATCCACGGAAAATGCTTTTTACCTGCCTGGATCCCGCTTAGATTTTACTGACCAGGACTTCCACCAGGCGGGCGCAATGGCCTGCGGCCTGCTGCTCAAAGGTGGGATAATCCATCTCGGCGCTGTCGTCCGCCTTGTCGGAGATGGCCCTTACCACCACGAAGGGCAGCCCGTTCAGATAGGAAGCGTGGGCGATGGCCGCCCCCTCCATCTCTGTGCAGTCCGCATGAAACTCCGTGATCAGGCGGTCCTTCACCTCTTTGCCGGAGATGAACTGATCTCCGCTGACAATGCGGCCCACCGCCGTATGCAGCCCGGGGTTAGCCTCCTCGCAGGAACTAAGGGCCAGGCGGATCAGGTTTTCATCCCCTGGAAACGCCAGGGTATCCATCTGAGGCACCTGCCCCAGGGCGTAGCCAAATACCCGCACATCCATATCGTGGTGAATTACATCCCGGGAGATAACGATGTCCCCGATGTCCAGGGCGGCGTTCAGGGAACCTGCCACTCCGGTATTGATCACATGGGTGACGCCGAACAGATCCGCCAGGATCTGTACACACATGGCGGCATTGACTTTGCCGATGCCGCAGCGCACCACCACCACCTGCGCCTGCCCCAGTGTGCCTTCATGGAAAACCATGCCTGCCCGGGTAGTCTGGCGGCTGACGGCCATCTTCGCCTTCAGGGTTTCCACCTCCAGCTCCATGGCCCCGATAATGCCTATTTTGCTCATAAAATTCTCCTATTTAGAGTTCCGCATCCGCCCAGCCACCGCCAATTCCCGCAGAGAAATTGCAGGCCGCTCAGGCGTCCCGGAATTCTCTGGGCGTTGTCTGGTCGAATGCTGATCAGAGTTCCGCGCCCACCCATTATTCCGGGTAAATCAGACGGCTGTCGTCGATGTGGTACAGTACCTGCTCCAGATATCTCTCGGCCAGATAGTTGGCCATATTCAGGTTCATATCCAGGTAGTTGCCGCAGTCCCTGGGGGAAGCGCCGGGCACCTGGCCCCGAAAATCCCGGATGAACTCAAACATTTGTGTGACCAGCGGCAGGATGTCCCTGGATCTGTAATCTCCCGCCAGCAGCAGGTAGAAACCGGTACGGCAGCCCATGGGACCAAAGTAGATGGTCTTGTTTCCGTACTCCTGGTGGTTGCGCAGGAAAGTGGCTCCCAGATGTTCTATGGTATGTACTTCTGCCGTGTTCATGACAGGCTCGTCATTGGGACTGGTCATGCGCAGGTCGAAAGTGGTGACCGTCTCCTGCCCCACCGTGTCTCTGCGGGATACATAGACGCCGGGCAAAAGCCTGATATGGTCAATGGTAAAACTTGCTATTTTCTCCACGAAGCATTGACTCCTTTCCGGGCAAAATAATGACTTTGCCACAAATATAAAAAAAGTATAAACTCTATATCAGTATATACTATTTCTATGGGAATTTCAAAGGCATTTTGCACAAATAGACGGGATTTTTTTGTGGCAGTCTATTCCTGAAATCAGGACGGGGAAGCCTGCAGGCAGGGCAATCTGCCGTTGCTTCCACCTGTAAATCATGCTATCATAGGGATTAGGAAGGATTCTTTTAAGGATTGTGACAAAAGAACGGAGGCTCATATGACCAATGAAGAAATGGAGGGCAGGGGCATACGCCTGCTGAAGAAGGGACAGAAAGGACTGATTCATGCGCTGTTCAGCCGTTTCGGAGTGATTCTGCTGCTTTTTCTTTTGCAGGTTTGGATTCTGCTCAGCGTGTTTGTGTGGTTTGAGGATTTGCAGCCTTATGTTTCAGGAGTTACAATGCTTTTTACTGTGGTCATGGTGCTGTATCTGCTGAACAGTCGTTTTGACCCCACGGCCAAGATCACATGGCTGGTCATCATTATGATGATGCCCGTATTTGGCGCGTTTCTGCTTTGGTTTACCAAGAGCGAGGTGGGACATCGACTGATTAAAGGACGGGTGAACCAGATTGCCTCCCAGGCCAGGGGGCGTATTCCTCAGAAGCCGGAGGTTCTGTGCAGACTGGAACAGGAAAATTCCGGGGCTGCGGCTCTGGCGCGCTATGTGGAGAGGAGCGGCTGCTACCCGGTGTTTGAGAACACCGCAGTGACCTATTTCCCCGTGGGTGAGAAAAAGTGGGAAGAAATGCTGAGGCAGCTGGAGCAGGCGCGGCATTATATTTTTCTGGAATATTTTATCGTGGACGAGGGTCTGATGTGGGGCAAGGTGCTGGAGATACTTGCCAGAAAAGCGGCGGAGGGAGTGGAGGTCCGTGTCATGTATGACGGCACCTGCGAGTTCACCACCCTGTCTCACAATTATCCCAGGCGCCTGCAGAAACTGGGCATAAAGTGTAAGATGTTCGCGCCTCTCACCCCTTTTGTGTCCACCCATTACAATTATCGTGATCATCGCAAAATCCTGGTCATAGACGGGCATACGGCATTCACGGGCGGAGTCAATCTGGCGGACGAGTATATCAATTACAGGAAGAAGCATGGCCATTGGAAGGACACGGCGGTGATGCTCCAGGGGGAAGCGGCAAGAAGTTTTGCCCTGATGTTCCTGGAAATGTGGGGCATGGAGGAAAAGGAACTGGAATTTGACAGGTTTCTGGAATATCCCATTGTGCCCTGGAAAGACGCGCCCGGCTATGTGATGCCCTATGGCGACTGCCCCCTGGACGACGATTTGGTGGGGGAGCGGGTGTATATGGACATCCTGAACCGCGCTCGGAAGTACGTGCATATTATGACGCCTTACCTGATTCTGGACGGGGAGATGGAGACGGCGCTGAAATTCGCGGCGGAGCGGGGCGTGGATGTGAAGTTGATCCTGCCCGGTATTCCGGACAAGGTGGCAGCCTATGCCCTGGCCAAGACCCACTACCGTTCCCTGTTGGATTCCGGGGTAAAGATCTATGAGTACAGCCCGGGTTTTGTACATGCCAAGCTCTTTGTCAGCGATGACCGGGAGGGGGTGGTGGGAACCATCAACCTGGACTACCGGAGCCTGTACCATCATTTTGAGTGCGCTGCCTATCTGTACGGCGTGCCTTGTCTGGCGGATATGGAGGCGGACTATCAGGCCACCCTGGCCCAGTGCCGCATCGTAACCCATGAGACGCTGAAGGCGGAACCCTGGACCCGGAAGCTGCTGGGATGTGTAATGAAGGTAGTGGCGCCGCTGATGTGACGAGGGTATGCCGGGGTCCGTGTATCTGAATTTCGAAATGAGCGGGAAAGAAAAATTATGGTCCGGTTTGATACGGCCCGGAGGGATGTGCCATGGAGCAGCTTTCGATCCTGTTGTTTGCGATGAATTCCATATTTCCGGTGATTTTGCTGGTGGCGTTGGGGTATTTTTTCAAGGTCAGGGGATTTTTCACCGAAGAATTTCTCAGAATCGGGAACAAGACGGTGTTCCGTGTCCTTCTGCCGGTGCTTTTGTTCACTAATCTGGCGGATCTGGACAGCTTTGCGGAACTTAACTGGGATGCGGTGCTCTATGTTCTGGCAGTGGTGGCCCTGCTCTTTGCTCTGGGACTGCTTTTTGCCCGGAGCACGCCGGACCGCCGTCAGAAGGGCGTGCTGCTGCAGGGGGTTTTCCGTTCCAATTTTGCTCTGGTGGGGGTGCCTCTGGCCCAGCTCATGGCGGGGGAGAAGGGCGTGCAGGCTGTAGCGCTTTTGTCCGCCTTTACGATCCCCCTGTTCAATGTGCTGTCTGTGGTGGCTTTGACGATGTATGTGGGGCCGGAGGCCAGACCGGGAGTGGGGGGACGCGCCGGCGGCGCGCTGAAAGGAATTCTGCGCAATCCTTTGATCATTGGCGTGCTGGCGGGTATCGGATGGGTGTTGCTCAAGCCCCTGGCCGGCCAAATGCCCCCGGTCATAACCGCTTTTTTCGGGAAATGTACCTTTGTGGGTACAGCTCTGGAATATCTTGCGAGAGCCTCCACTCCCGTGGCCCTGCTGGTGCTGGGAGGACAGTTTGAGATGGACAGTGTCAGGGGGCTGCGAAAACAGATCACCCTGGGGGTACTGGGACGGCTGCTGCTGGCTCCTCTGCTGGGGATCGGAGGAGCCGTGCTGCTCCAGTGCCGGGGGATTCTGCAGTTTGACAACGGCATCTTTGCCGCCCTGATTTCCCTGTTTGGCACGCCTGCTGCGGTGGCCAGCGCCGTCATGGCTGAAGAGATGGGCAATGACGGACAGCTTGCGGGGCAGCTGGTGGTCTGGACTACTTTGCTTTCCGCCGGGGTAATCTTCGGGGCGGTGGTGCTGGTACGGGCGTTGGGGCTGGTGTGATGGATTCTGGGGAGTGTGTTATTATATTGTGAGGTTAGCAGAACATCAGTAAAACCAGTTTCAGCAAAACTATTTAGGCGGGACTAAAAAAGCGGTTTTTTAGTCCCGCTTTTTTAACATATAATAGAATCATGCCGGATAGCTGGTTATTCATTGTCCATTTACTATATTGAAAAATAATGGGATTGCACAAAACAGAGTTTGTTATTTATAAAATAGAAGCTATAAATAAGCATTAAATATCAGGTATGATTAATTTTGTAAAGAAAAAAAGAGAACAGGATGGAGAATGGTGTTGAAATAAGGGGATGAAAGATGTATTATTGAGTAAAGCGATATTATGAGGTGGGCTATGTATAATATAGGGATTTGTGATGATGGAAAGAATATATGTGCGTCAATTGAGAATATGCTTCACTTGTGTGCAAAGGAGCAGAATATCCAGATTGACACCAATGTTTGGTATACGGGAGAGGGGTTAAGAGATTATCTGGAGGCAGGAAATCATCTGGATATTTTATTTCTAGATATAGAATTGTTCAAGATCACAGGAATAGAAGTGGGAAATTATATAAGAAAACAGTTAGATAATATGGGCATGCAAATCATCTATATTTCGGGAAAGCCATCTTATGCACAGCAATTGTTTAAAACACAACCTTTAGATTTTCTGATAAAACCGATATTCCAGGAACAGATCAATGAAACCATGGAAACTGCGATTCGAATTATCAAAAAGAAAGAGGAGAGGTTTGAATTCCAACAGGGAAAAGAGTATTATTATGTCCCCATGGGTGATATTGTGTATTTGGAAAGCGAAGGAAGAAAAGTTAAGGTTGTAACCTTAAAAGCATCATTTGAGTTTTATGGCAAACTGAAAGAAGTTGCGAAACGGTTATCGGAAAATTTCGTGACGATACATCAATCATATATAGTAAACATGGAGTATGTTTTTTGTTACACTTATGAAATGGTGGAATTGGTTGATGGTACTATCCTGACAATTAGTTTGTCAAAACGAAAACTGGTGAGAGATAGAATTCTGGGGGAAGAATAGATATGCTTGACCTTTTAATATGCGCATCGGCCAATCTTTTCCGAATATTTCTGATTGATAGGTTTGTATCAATATTTTTAGGCAAGGGTGTGGGTGGAAAGAAAAAACTTTTAGTTTGTGCCTGTTTTTATATCATAAATACCGTATTGTATTGGGAATTTCATACGGTATGGATCAACATGGCTTGTAATCTTATAGGAATTAGTGCGGTGGTATGGCTGTACACTAAGTCTGTAAAAACAAATCTATTTGTAACTTGTACGATTTATCTGGTTAATTGTGGGTGTGATGTGGCAGCAACCTTGATATTTATCAATTACCGGGATGGAGAAACACACAATCAGATCTATGCTGCCATATCGGCTTTTTTTATTTTTATATGTGAATTATTAATAGAAAGAATCATAACAGTTCATAAAAATTCCGAAGCAGCCTTGAATTTCTCACTGATATTAGCGCCTATATGCAGCACTGTAGTCATTGGAATACTAATCTATTCTGATACCTGTGCAGATATAGGCATTGCCATTGTCAGCATCGGTCTGCTGACTGTGAATTTCCTTATGCTGTATCTGTATAATTTATTGCTCCGTTCCATATCAGAGAAATTTGAAATGGAGATGCTCAAAACACAGGTGCAGGAATACGCTAATCAGCTGGATGTCATCATGCAGGGTGAAGAAAGGGTAAAGGCTCTGCGGCACGACATGAAACACCATCTAAGTGAATTGATGCTGCTTGCAAATAAATATAATGTGCCTCAAATGAGGGAATATATAGAGAAGATGGGAACATTCATTCAGAATCCCAAAGAATTGGTTGCGTCTGGAAATATGGAAATTGACAGTGTATTGAATTACATGTTGCTGAAGGCAAGGGAAGAGTTAAAAACTGTCAGCGTAAAAATAATGCTGCCAGAAGAGGTCAGGCATTACTTTGATATAAATGTCCTGCTGGGAAATTTGCTTGAAAATGCCATTGAGGCAGCCCGGCAGACGGAACAAAAATTTCTAGGCGTTCATGTCATATTAAAAAGAGGAGTTCTGAAAATAAAAGTAGAAAACAGTTTTGACGCCTCCAACATTATTCAAGGAAAGCAACAGGGGAAAGACAAGAGTTTTTTAACAACGAAGCCCTTGAAGGAACAGCATGGAATTGGATTAAAAAATGTGAAAAAAATCGTGGAAAAATATAATGGAACCATAAAAATTACACAACAGAGTGATATATTTAGTGTAAACCTGATTTTGTATATGTTAAATAGGGAAAGCGAACAATAGGATAAATAAAGGACTGCAGTCTTAAACGGTACATACCGTGAAACTGCAGTCTTTACTTTATAAATTTTACAAAATCATATATGAATTATAACATCAAGCGGCGCTGAAAACTCTTTTATGATAAAATCGTACCTAAAAATTTGGGGAAGGTGATGTAAAGAAAATAAATGCAAGGACGGCAAAAAGTCTGCCAGCATGGAAGCAAATGCAGCGTGCTTTCGCGAGAATTTCCATACAAAGAAACTATAAGACATCTTTTGCTAAAATCCGAAGGAAGGAGGAAAAGTTACTAATGAAATCTGGCAGATAGCAATACTCATTAAAATATATCATTTAAAACAAGGTGGAAGAAAAATGAAGAAAATGAAAACAGTTATAAGCACTGTGTTGGTGTCTGTATTTGCCTTAAGCGCTATGGTTATGAGCGTGTGGGCATATTGGGAAGGAAGTGGGAACAGGGAGATTTTATACTATGATTTTAAGATCATGACAAATCAGATGGTGGGATGTTCTTCCTCTTCCATGCAGCGCCTGCATAACAGGGAATGGGTGGTTACGGTATCAAGCAGGGCAAACAATAGTTATGGCATTACATATGGAATGATTAACAACAATGCAACAGAATGGGACTATGCGCTTGTGAGCCGGACAACCACTAAAGCAGGAACTGGGAATTTTGGTTCTACATATTATAGCAGTGACAGCATTGGTTCTTACCTTTATTTAGCAGCGCTT
>JAAWKU010000008.1 GCA_022797535.1 Lachnospiraceae bacterium
AAAGTATAATTTATACTGGATTATACAAATTGCACATAGATTAATTGTATACAAGTATTCGCAAAGGAGTGAAGAATTATTTTCAATCTTTTTTTGTTGTACTTGCATTTTTGTACAATACAGTATCGAAGTGTGCGATGAAACTGCCATTTTCCGCTCTGCCACCGGCAGTCGTTGGGAAATGCGCAAAATTTTAAAGGAGGAGAATTTATGAAAAAAAAGAAGCTACTTGCTCTTGTGCTGTCTTTTACGCTGGCTATGTCCATGGCTGCCTGCGGCGATAACAATGCCCCCGGCAACAGTACGGCCACCGACGGCACAGGCGCGGAAAACAGCAGCTCCGATACTGCCGGCGGCAGCGTCGAGAGCACGGAAAGCGGCGAGAACACCACTCCGGCCGCGGGGGATACTTATACCTTTTATGATTATGCTCCCGCCCTGGCTACCAACTGGAATCCCCACACCTGGGAGATGAATGCGGATGATGCCATCCTGAGCACTTATCTTTCGTCTGGTTTCGTGGATATCTCCATACTGGATACTGAGGAGATGCTGTACCAGTGGACTTACGAGATGGCCACCTCTGTAGAGGATGTAACCGGGGAGCATCAGGATGATCTGACCAAGTACGGCGTCACCCTGCAGGAAGGCAAGACCGCCGAGGATACCACCGAGGGGTATGTATTTGAAATCAAGTTAAACCCTGACGCAAAATGGGAAGACGGCACGCCCATCAATGCGGACAGCTACATCTATTCCATGAAGCAGCTCCTTGATCCTGCCATGAAGAATTACAGGGCCAATCTGTACTATTCCGGAGAATCTGCCGTAGCCGGCGGCGAATCCTATTACTTCCAGGGTTCCACCGTATGGATGGACAATTCCACTTCCGGAAACTATACCATAGACGACCTGGTACTGGGAGATGACGGCGTTTACACCACTCCCGACGGCGCAGCCGTGACCATTCTGGTCAAAGCGGAATCCGCTTATCTGGGTGGTGACACCCTTGACACCTATGTGGGAACCTACGGCGAGGAATACTTCAATGTAGCGGATTATGAGAAGCTGGCTGCACTGGCTGACGAAGAGGGCCGTGCTCCCCTGACTGAGGAGTCTCTGAATCTGCTGGTGAGCGTCATCAGCACGCAGGCCGCCTGGGGCGAGACTGCCGAAAATGCGCCCAGCTATCTGGCCTACAGCAAGGAGTTCCCCGAAGTGAGCTACGATGATGTGGTGGGCTGCTATAAAGTGGACGATTACACCATCCGTTATGTAAACCAGTTCTATATCGACAAGAATTACTTCCTGGTATCCTGCGCCAGCACCTGGCTGGTGTACGAGGATCTCTACGAAGCCGGCAAGGATACTTCCGGCAGCCTGGTAACCACCAACTACGGTACCAGCGCGGAGACCACCAAATCCTACGGTCCTTACAGACTGGAGTCCATGCAGCAGGACAAACAGATGGTATTCGTGCAGAACGAAAACTGGTACGGCTACGAGAAGGATGAGAACGGCGAGCTTGTCTCCTACACCAACTTTGAGGTGGACGGGGAGAAAAGGCAGCAGTACATCTCCGACAAGGTAGTTATCAATGTAATGGACAACGCCACGGCAAAGCAGGCTTTCCTGAAGGGAGAACTCTCCAGCTGGAGTCCCGATGCCGACGATCTGGTAGCCTATTCCACCAGTGACAAGCTGTACAAGGCTGATGAAACCTATACCATGTCCTTCTTCTTCAACTGTGGTCTGGACAATTTAAAGACCATGGATGCGTCCAAGGGCAATACCAACTCTGTTGTACTGTCCAATGTGAATTTCCGTGAGGCCATGAGTCTTGCCATAGACCGCAATGAGTATGTGTCCGCAACCGCTGGTTACAAGCCCGCTTATTCACTGCTCAACAGCCTCTACTACTATGACGTGTACAATGACCCGTCCTCCATGTACAGGAGTTCCGACGAGGCCATGCAGGCAATCTGCAACCTGTACGAAGTTTCCTACGGGGAAGGCACCCCTTACGCCACCCTGAAGGACGCCTATGACTCCATCAACGGCTACAACCTGACCCAGGCCAAGGAATTGATGGCTCAGGCCTGCCAGGAGCTGGTAAGCGAAGGCCTCTACACTGAGGGAGATCCCATCTCCATCCGCGTTGCATGGGCAGCCGGCGCACTGGAGTCCTCTGACACCCAGCAGTGCGAATTAATGAACAAGTACATCAATGCCGCCGCTGAGGGATCCGGTTTCGGTCCCATTACTTTGGAGCCCATCGGTAACCTGAACAACCGCTATGCAGACGTATCCAACGGGGAATATGCCATCGGTTATGGCGCATGGGGCGGCGCGGCGTTCTATCCCTTCCGTAACTTCCGGGTATACTGCGATCCTGACTATGTGCAGATCCATGAGGCAGGCTGCTGGGATCCCGCTACGGAGACTCTCACCCTGGATGTTAAGGGCGAGCCTGTTACCATGACCTGGAAAGAATGGTCCAACGCTCTGACTGGTTCCGGCGTATACAGCAACAGTGACTTTGACGTGAAACTCTCCGTCACTGCCCAGATGGAGGAGGAATACCTGAAGAAATATTATCGTATCCCTCTGTGCGCTACCACCGTTAGTACCCTGCTCTCCTGGCAGTGTGAATACTACACCGATGAGTACAACATTATGTACGGCTTCGGCGGCTTCCGTCTGATGCAGTATGATTACACGGATGCAGAGTGGGCTGAGTATGTCAGCAGCCAGAATGGCGCCCTGAACTATGAATAAAGGCTAATTAAGCCGACGGCGGGAGGCGGACTATCGTCTCCCGCTTTCAGCGTATAGACGCATGTCAAAGGAGAGACTGTACATGAGAATGGCCAAGTACGTAATAAAACGAATCATCCTGATGCTATTCACTTTTTTCGTCATCACCACCATTAGTTTTATCCTCATCAGGATCCTTCCCCGGGAACTGCCCCAGGAGAAGGTTATGGCAGCCCTCATCCAGGCCCGTTGGGAGGCACTGGGATATAATGAGCCGCTGCTCACCCAGTATTTCATCTATTGGAAAAATATCCTCACCGAATGGGACTTCGGCACCTCCTGGTATATTTCCTTCCGTCAGCCCGCCATGGAGACGCTGACCAGCCGGCTGCTGCCCTCTGTCCTGGTGAATTTTTACTCCCTGCTTTTCTCAGTCCCCCTTGGCATCGCCCTGGGCATCTTTGCCGCCATCAAGAAAAACAAATGGCAGGATTCTCTGATCAGCACGGCTGTCATGGTGTTCGTATCAGTGCCCAGCTATGTGTATGCGTTTCTGGTGCAATATATCTTCTACTTTAAATTGGGCTGGCTGCCGCTGCAGCTCTACTCTGTGGCAGACGCAGGCGGCTCCTACATGACCTGGAAGATGTTCCACAGCATGATTGCTCCTATTCTGGCGCTGTCCTTTGGTGAGATTGCGGGCCTGTGCCGCTTTACCAGGGCGGAACTGACGGAGACTCTCACTTCCGACTATATGCTGCTGGCCAGGACTAAGGGACTGACCAGAGGACAGGCCACTACCCGTCATGCGCTGAAAAACGCCATGGTCCCCATCCTGCCCATGGTAATCTCCAGCTTTATCAGTATCTTGGGCGGCTCTTTCATCATTGAGAAGATTTTCGGTATTCCGGGCGTTGGGCAATTATTTCTGATGTCCATCAGCCAGCGGGACTTTGACGTGTTTATGGCTGACTCCATGTTTTATATCTTTATCGGGCTGCTGGGCGGCATTCTGGTGGATATCAGCTACGGCTTCATTGATCCCAGAATCAGAATGGGGGAAAAATAAATGGCAGAGAAAATAACAACATACGAAAATATCCCAAAAGAAAAATTCGCTTTTGCTCACAGCGGGGAAAGGCTTACAGACCGGAAGTTCGATGACAAACCCATCGGATACTTTAAGGACGCCTGGATCCGTTTCCGCAAAAACAGAGCTTCCGTGATTGCGGCAGTTATCATTATGCTGGTGATACTGTACGCCTTTCTTGCACCCCTGCTGCTCTCCCACGAATCCTCCTTCATGGTGGCCTTTTACGCCAAAAAGCCTCCCCGCAATGTATTCCTGCGCGAACTGGGCTTCTGCGACGGCGGCATGGATCGGGATTTTACAGAGAAAAGCCTGATCAAGGCCATCGGCATCGGTATCGGCGCCGAAGACTTCGATGGACACGGCGCAACCCTGGAGGAGGGCATGGCCAGCTACTATCAGCCTATTCTGGAAGTGGATGAGGGAACCCTGTCCACCTCCACGGGCAAGAAGGAATCCATGATCTATTCCGGCCGCATCGACTCTTACCTGGAAACTGGCTTTATGTATCTGACCATCGAGCAGCCCGAGTACGAAAAAATCCTCTCCTGGGAACAGGAGACGGGGATCCATGTGCTTTACCCCCTGGTGGAAAACAATGAGTGGAACGCAGATCCCACGGATGCCAACAACTGGTACAAAACCAAAAAAAACTCCCCAGTCACCATCACGGACAACGGCAGGGCCAAAACCATCGAATATGCTCCCGGCATGGTATTGGAGGACAATTATAAGAGGGATTCCGAAGGCAATCTGGTCTACTTTGAGTACGCTGGCGGCGGAACCCTGGAGTCGGCCCTGTACAAGGTCCGCATCCTCTATTACAACTACTACCGCTATCTGTACGATGAAGAGCCCAACTATCTCCTGGGTACGGACAGCCAGGGATATGATCTGGCCGTGCGCATGGCTGACGGCATCAAGCTGAGTATCCTGGTGGCTTTGTGCGTGTCCGCCATCAATCTGGTCATCGGCGCAGTATACGGCGCTGTGGAAGGATATTACGGCGGTACTGTGGATATCGTGTTGGAGCGAGTCTCTGATATTTTAGGCGGCGTGCCTTTTATCGTAGTGGCCACTCTTTTCCAGATCCACCTCTCTCAGAAGGTAGGGGCGATTCCCAGTCTGCTCTTCGCCTTTGTGCTCACAGGCTGGCTGGGCACGGCCTACCGGGTCCGCAGCCAGTTCTATCGGTTTAAAAACCAGGAATATGTGATGGCGGCCAGGACGCTGGGAGCCAGGGACCGGCGCATCATCTGGAAGCATATTTTCCCCAACTCCCTGGGCACCATCATCACTTCCTGCGCATTGGTCATTCCGGGCGTCATCAATCAGGAAAGCACCTTGAGTTTCCTGGGAATTGTGAAGTTCAGCACGGCCAAGACAACCTCCCTGGGAACACTGCTCTCGGACGCCAGCGGCATATGGACCAACTATCCCCATCTGATGATATATCCCGCGCTGTTTCTCGCGCTTCTGATGATATGCTTTAACCTGTTTGGAAACGGCCTGCGCGACGCCTTCAACCCGGCGCTGCGTGGAGTGGAAGAATAACTCGCGGGTAAGATGCGGAATTATGATTGAGAGGAATGACTATGGACAAAATATTAGAGGTAAAAGATTTAAAGATTTCTTTCCGGACATCCGGCGGCACGTTAAAGGCAGTACGGGATATCTCCTTTGACCTGGAGCGCGGCAAAACCCTTGCCATCGTAGGCGAATCCGGCTCCGGCAAATCCGTGACCTCCAAGGCGATCCTGGGAATCCTGGCGGGCAATTCCATTGTGGAAGGCGGAGAAATCTTTTATGACGGCAAGGATCTGCTGAAAATAGATGAGGATGAAATGTATAAGCTGCGGGGAGACAAGATATCCATGATCTTCCAGGACCCTCTCTCCTCCCTGAATCCCATTGTAAAGATCGGCAGGCAGATCACGGAGGCCATGCTCCTCAAGAACAAGGCAAAACGCCGGGAAGCCAGGACTGAATTCAACAGCCTCCTGGAAACCCTGCGCAAAAATATGGCGGCTGCAGTGGGCCCGGCCAGCGCCGCAGAAGTAAAACGGATGACGGAGACCTTTGACAAGTTCTGCATCGAGGCCAACCGTCTGGAGAATCGTTATAATCTGTCTGGTTCCAAAGCCGAGGACCTGGAAGACGCCCTTCAGGATTTCCTGTTCCTGGCCGAGAAAGGGCAGAAAACAGATGTCCGAGGCACATTGCGGGATTATCTGCACCGCATCCAGAAGATAAACGACCCCTTCTACACCGCCCGTTACGAAGACAGACTGTCTGCCTGCGCAGGCAATCTGCAAAAAGCGTTGACGGCGTACCAGCCTGTAAAGGACAAGAAGGGCAAGACCGCTCCCCTGCCCCAGGAGATCACAGCTGCGCTGAAAGATTTGGAGACTCTTCTTGAGGAAATGAAAGCCCAGGAAAGGCCCAACTTTTTCAGAATCGGATACTACAAGATGGAACATCCGAATGAGGATCTGCGCCACCGCCCTATCGAAGAGTTAAACGCCGTGGCTTTGGAATGCCTGAACGAGAACTTTATGGATAATTTTCTGACAGTGGAGGAAAAAGGCATCCGGCACTCCTATGAGACTGCCCTGGAGGCCAAAAAAAAGCTGCTGGCAGATCTGGAGAATGCCAGAAAGTTCTTTGGCGGCACATTTGACAAGGCTTCTGCGGGTAAACTGTGTAAAGCACTGTCCGCCAAGGTAGAAGAAACCATCGACCGGCTGGAGATTGTGAAAGACAGCACTGCCTATACCTTCCATAGCAGCCTGAAAAGCGCCATAGAAAAGTATTTCTACTACAAGGCTCACAACCCCAGGGAGGAGGCCCGTTACGCCCGGCAGACCAAAAAGCTGGAGGCTATGACAGCCAGAGGCAAAACCGTGGATTGGAAAGTCATGCCGAAAAGAGTTTATGATCTGGAAGATCTGCAGAACGATATCATCCAGATTATTCAGAGGCTGGAGGATCATTATCGTTCCTGCATCGCCGCCCCGGAGACCGATTTCCGTCAGAGAAGCATTGCCATCGTAGATCATCTGAAGTCCAAGGCCTCCGATGTGGTATATCGGGTCACCAAGAGCATGGCTAGGGAGAAGGCCATCAAACTGATGGAGGAAGTGGGAATCAGCGAGCCCCGTATGCGTTATAAACAATACCCCTTTGAGTTCTCCGGCGGTATGCGGCAGCGCATCGTGATCGCCATCGCTCTGGCGGCAGATCCGGAAATACTGATCTGCGACGAACCCACCACCGCTCTGGACGTGACCATACAGGCCCAGATTCTGGAACTGATCAACCGCCTGAAGGAGGAACGCAACCTGTCAGTCATCTTTATTACCCATGACCTGGGTGTGGTGGCTAACATGGCGGACGATATAGCCGTTATGTATGCCGGCAAGATCGTGGAATACGGCTCTGCGGAAGATATCTTCTATGATCCCCGACATCCTTACACCTGGGCACTGCTGTCCTCCATGCCGGACCTGGATACTAATGAGAAACTGGACGCCATTCCGGGTACGCCGCCCAATATGATCTATCCCCCTGAGGGCGACGCTTTTGCCCCTCGAAATAAATATGCTTTAAAAATTGATTTTGAGAGGCAGCCTCCCATGTTTGAGGTTTCGCCGGGACATCAGGCGGCCACCTGGCTGCTGCACCCGGATGCGCCGAAGGTGGAAGTACCCAGGATCATTACAAAAAGAATTGAACGCATGAAAGCAAAATTAAGGGAAAGCGAACAGGAAGGAGGCGGCCAGAGTGGAAACTGAAAACAAACAGGAGGTTCTGCTGCGGGTAGAACATTTAAGCCAGCATTTCGGCAAGGTCAAAGCTGTGGACGACGTAAGTTTTGAGATTATGAAGGGCGAAGTGTTCGGCCTGGTGGGAGAATCCGGCTGCGGAAAGACCACCACCGGTCGCTCCATCATAAAAATCTACGACATTACGTCCGGCAGTATCTATTTCAAGGGCCAGCGCATCTGCGCAGGCACTGCCTCCTACAAAGAGGCGATCCGGCAGGCACGCCAGGACACTGCCGCCGCCATCCGGCAGTTGAAAAGCCAGTCTGCGAAAAAGCCGGAGCAAAAGAAAGAGAATGATGCCCGCATTGCCGAACTGAAGAAGGATCTGCAGGATACCATAGCGCAAAACCGCAGGAAAATAGCCGATGCCAAATACGATCACAAGTATTCAGATCGGGAATACGCCAAACGGCTGATCCAGGAAACCCATGAACGCTATAAGCCTCTTCTGGAAGCCGCAAAAAATTCTCCGGCAGAACTGGGAAAACTGCGGAAAAAATATGCGGATGATCTCCGCATTGCCAAAAACACCAAGTTAATCACCAAGATCCAGATGATTTTCCAGGATCCCATTGCTTCCCTGGATCCCCGTATGACCATCCGGGAAATCATCTCCGAGGGACTGATCGTAAATGGAATCAAAGACAGGAAATATCTGGATGAAAAGGTCTATGAACTTCTGGAACTGGTGGGACTGGTACGGGAACACGCAGGGCGCTACCCTCACGAATTCTCCGGGGGCCAGAGGCAGCGAATCGGCATCGCCCGCTCTGTGATCATGTCTCCGGATCTGCTCATCGCCGACGAGCCCATTTCCGCATTGGACGTATCCATACAGGCCCAGGTAATCAATCTGCTCAATGAGCTGCGGTCCAGCCTGGATCTGACTATCCTGTTCATCGCCCACGACCTGTCCGTGGTAAAATATTTCTCTGACCGGATCGGGGTAATGTACTTTGGCAAAATGGTAGAACTGGCTTCCTCGGACGAACTTTTCGCCCATCCGCTGCACCCTTATACACGCTCGCTCCTGTCCGCCATTCCGCTGCCCGATCCACATTCGGAGAAAAAGCGCACGCGTATCACCTACAATGCGCTGGCTGAACATGATTACAGCGTAGATAAGCCCACGCTGCGGGAAATCCTTCCCGGGCATTTTGTACACTGCAACAATGCGGAGGAACTTCGATATAAAAAGGAGTTAGGTCTGTGAAAAAACCTTCCGGAAAAATTTTAATCAAATACACTGCGGCGTCTCTTTTCTGCGCTGGGCTCACTTGGCTGTATCTGGCGCTGAGGGATTTTTCCTCAGCGCCGGAACTGGAGCGCTGTCGTATGCTCAGCGACGCTTTTCTGATTCCTGGCCTGCTCATGGTTCTCTTCGGCCTGCTGGTCGTCCTCTCAGGCAAAGGAGCGCTGGACGGCATCTCCTATGCTTTAAGGCGGGCGGTGGGCATGCTTCTGCCGGGCAGCCGCCTAAGGGAAGAACGCTTCTTCGACTACGTTGAACGGAAACGGGAAAAGCCCCTGCGTGGCTACGGTTTTCTGTTCGTGGTAGGAGGAATCTTTCTTCTGGTATCCATCTTCTACTATATCCGGTTCTACCAACTCTATCTCCCCGGGAAATAGGCTCCTATGCCAAATTCCCGGGTTTTCTCATATCCCCATACTAATATTTATAAAACACGACAATTTTCCAAAACATAAAAAAGGCAGATTTTCATTGATTCAACAATGTAATCTACCTTTTTTACATACTTCTCTAATCATGGAGTAGACGGGAGTCGAACCCGTGTCCAAAAGCCCATTCCCTGTCCTTCTACTATCATAGTCTGCTGTTCCGCAATCAGCATTTTGCCGCTGCATTTCCTGTTACCGACTGGCGAACAGACTCCCCAGCCGGAACAGTAGCTTCATAATACGCCCATGCGGGCAAAGCTTACCGCAAGTCGTTTCCCACAAAGTCGATGCCCGGACTCCAGAGTGTGGGTGCCCTGGACCGGACAAGCCGCCTGAGGCGGCGTCACTCACAGCTTATTAGGCTGCAAATGCTAACTGATTATTGTCTTCAGCGTTTAGTTTAATTGTGCGATTAACGTGTCGCAACGGATAGCTTCTCCAGCTGCAAGACCCCTGTCGAAACCTTTACTACCCCGTATAACCAGCCGTCCAAACCATCGGACCACTGCTTTTCTGCTCTCTTGCGAGCATTTTTATTATAGCATCTTCCATCGTTTTTGGCAAGTGAACCTGTCAATCATTTTTTTAGAAAATCAACCATTTTTTGGCAATCATCCATTTGGGCAAAATTGGCATTTACAGGTTTTTAACCTTAAATTCCTTCTCTGCCTCCCGGCGCTGGTCTTTTTTGGCGATATCCTGACGCTTGTCGTACAGCTTCTTCCCCCTTGCAAGGCCGATTTCCACCTTAACTTTGCCCTCCTTGAAGTACACCTGCAGCGGCACCAGGGTCAGTCCCTTCTCTGCCACCTTACCAGACAGCTTGTTGATCTCGTATTTGTGCAGAAGCAGCTTCTTGATCCGCAGCGGATCCTTGTTGAAAATATTTCCCTTCTCATAAGGACTCACATGCATGCCATACACATATACCTCCCCGTTTTCTATACGGATAAAGGATTCCTTGATGCTGCACTTACCCTGGCGCATGGATTTAACCTCTGTGCCGTGGAGGGCAATACCCGCCTCGTAACTCTCCTCGATAAAATAGTCATGGTAAGCCTTTTTGTTATTGGCGATCAATTTCTGCTTTTCTTTCTGCTTTGCCATGTTCCTCTCTCCTTATTCAAAGTTCTGCTTCCCCATCCTCTGCCAGATCAAAATCAATGGTGCGCAGCAGCCGATCCGTGCCCGCCACCCGCACGGCCACCGGCTGCCCCAGGCCAAAGACGCGGCCCGTGGCCTCTCCCACCATCTCATAGCTGTCCTCGTGATAACAGTAATAATCTCCGGGCAGGCGGGACACATGCACCAGTCCCTCCACGGTGTTGGGCAGTTCCACATAGATCCCCCAGGCCGTGACGCCGGATACCACCCCCTCATAGACCTCTCCGATCCGTTCCTCCATATACTGGACTTTTTTCAGCTTATCCGTCTCTCGTTCCGCCTCATCGGCACGGCGTTCCAGTCGGGAGGACTGATTGGCCACCTCCGGCAAAATGTCCCGGTAGTGGCGAACCCGCTCTTCGTTCAGCCTGCCCCGGAGCTGCTCCTTGATGATACGATGAATCTGCAGATCCGGATAACGCCTTATAGGGGAAGTAAAATGGCAATACTGTTGGCAGGCCAGGCCAAAATGCCCGTCGCATTCGGTGCTGTATTTGGCCTGTTTCATGCTTCGCAGTGTAAGCCTGCTGATCATGGCTTCCTCCGGCTCACCCTCCACTTTCTGTAAGAGTTTCTGGATCTCCTTGGGATGAATATCGGCCGGACGGCCTTTCGCCCGGTCTCTTCGGATGTTCTCACGTCCCCCCGCCGCCCGGCCTCCCATCTGGCCGATATTTTTAATATAGTATCCAAAATTGTGCAGAAAAGCCGCCAGCTTCTGAATCTTGTCCTGATCGGGAGCCTGATGCACCCGATATACAAAGGGCAGTTCCTGCCAGTAAAAATGCTGTGCCACAGTTTCGTTGGCCGCCAACATAAAGTCCTCGATCATTCGGGTAGCCACATTGCGCTCATAAGGTTGTATCTCCTGGGGCATGCCCTTTTCATCCAGCAAAATTTTGCATTCCGGGAAATCAAAG
The DNA here is from genome assembly GCA_022797535.1 of Lachnospiraceae bacterium. Classification (GTDB taxonomy): domain Bacteria; phylum Bacillota; class Clostridia; order Lachnospirales; family Lachnospiraceae; genus Acetatifactor. The sequence continues at coordinate 11,439 of JAAWKU010000008.1, forward strand.
TCGATACCGCCCCTCTCCCACCGCTTTTTTCGCAACAGCGCCGACAGGGCTTCCATCTCCCTGAGCATGGGTAAAAGCTGTGCATACTCTGCAAAAGAGGATTCCTTCTCCGTCAGACCCTCCTCCGTAAGCAGCCGTTTTACCCCGGTATAGGACATGCGGTGGCGCACCCGGATCACGGATTCGCAGATCTCATAATCCGTGATATTTCCCCTGAGATCAATGGTCATCAGGCAACTCAGCGCCAGACGGTCCACCCCCTCATTCAGGGAACAGATACCGTTGGACAGCACATGGGGCAGCATGGGGATCACCCGGTCCACCAGATAGACGCTGGTGCCCCGCTTCAAGGCTTCCCGATCCAGGGCCGATCCCTCCTGCACATAATTGGTCACATCCGCAATATGCACTCCCAGACGGTAATATTCACCGTCAAATGTGACGCTCACCGCATCGTCCAGATCTTTGGCGTCTTCCCCGTCTATGGTGATCAGCTGCTGCTCCCGCAGGTCCCGGCGCCCCGCCATATCTGCCCCCGAGACCTCCTGGGACACCCGCTCCGCCTGGTTCAGCACCTTTTCCCCAAAGCCTTCCGGAAGTTCATAGCCCCGCACGATGGACAGGATGTCCACTCCCGGATCATTCACATGTCCAAGGATCTCTGTTACCTTTCCCTGGGGATTGCGGTCACCGCTGCCGTAGTCGGTGATCTCCACCACCACTTTATGACCGGTAACAGCCCCTTTAGACCATTCCTGAGGTACAAAAATATCCTGAGACAGCCTGCGGTTATCCGGCGTTACGAATCCGAAATTCCTGGACTTCTGATAAATCCCCACCACCTGAGTAATGCCCCTGGTCAAAACCCGCAGCACACGGGCCGTTGTCCGGGTCTCCGTTCGGATTCCTTCCCGGGCTTCCCGGGACCGGCCGCCAGCATTCCCGCTGTTCAGCAGAACCACCTGAACCTTGTCCCCGTAGAAAGCGCCACCGGTCATCTCCTGGGGAATATACAGATCCTCGGACAGTTCCTCTACCTCCACGAACCCAAAACCTTTGGCATGGCTGATAAATGTACCCGTCAGAATCTGCCCGTCCGGCTTTTTATATTTTCCCTGGGCATTTACGGTCAGCCGTCCCTCCACCAAAAGTTCTTCCAAAAGACAGCGCAGTTCCCCGCGTTCTTCCCGGGGCACCTGCATCAGCATAGCCAGTTCTTTCTCTTTCATGGGAACATACTGCCTGTCCGCCACCAGTTCACACAGAAGATCCTTCCTCTTTTCTCTGGCTGTTTTCTCTATACTTTCTATATGATCCATATTTTCCCTATTTTGCATACACCATCTCCATGCCTGCCCCGGACGCACCCGGAGCAATATCCAGGCGGAATAATGTAAAAAAACACCCTTGACCAGCAAGGGTGCTCTTCTTTCGCCTTTAGAATGCGTTCAGGTTCAGTACCACAGCAAAAAGGATAAATGCCACAGCCAGGATCTTGGTGAGTTTCACCAGCATTCCCTCCATGGAACGACCCTTATTTTTACCCCAATAGGTTTCTGCTGCTCCGCTGATCGCGCCAAGTCCTGCCGCCTTGCCTTCCTGCATTAATACTACAATCACCAGTGCTATACAATCAATAATGAACAAAACTGTCAGAATAATTCTCAATACTCCCATTACAATACCTCTTTCCTCTTAGCCCTTCGATGAGAGTGCGGTCCTTACACCCTGTGGTGTCGCACAAAAATGATTATAGCATAATTATTCCCTATACGCAAGTACCTTTCATTTTATTTTTATCGCCGGCCCGGATCCATATAGCAGCCATATCCCTTCAGATCTTCCTCGATGCGCAGCAGCTGATTGTACTTAGCCACCCGGTCGCTGCGGCAGGGCGCGCCTGTCTTGATCTGTCCGGTATTCATGGCCACTGCGATATCCGCTATGGTGGCATCCTCCGTCTCTCCTGAGCGGTGAGAAATCACGGCGTGATAACCGTTGCGTTTGGCCAGTTCCACTGCCTCCAGCGCCTCAGTCAGAGTGCCGATCTGGTTGACTTTCACCAGGATGGCGTTAGCCACATGCAGCTTGATTCCCGCGTCCAGACGCTTCACATTGGTCACAAACAGATCGTCTCCCACCAGCTGAACCCGATCCCCCAGCCGCTGGGTCATCTGCTGCCAGCCGTCCCAGTCGTCCTCCGCCAGGCCGTCCTCAATGGAATAAATGGGGAATTGCTCGATCAGCCGCTCATAGTAAGCGATCATCTCCTGGGTGTCCCGTATCACCTCCTGGCCTTTCAGACGGCTCTCTCCGGGAAAATGATACATCCCTGTTTTCTCATTGAACAGTTCGCTGCTGGCCACGTCCAGAGCGATCTTGATATCCTGTCCCGGCGTGTAACCTGCAGCGTTGATGGCCTCCACGATATAACCCAGCACACTCTCCGCATCCGGCAGATCCGGGGCAAAACCGCCCTCATCTCCCACACCTGTGGAAAGCCCCTGCTCCTGCAGCAGGCCCTTTAAATTATGGTATATCTCCGCACAGACACGCAGGCCTTCCGCAAAACTCTCCGCCTGTACAGGCATGATCATAAACTCCTGGAAATCCACGGTGTTGGCGGCGTGCTTTCCGCCGTTTAAAATATTCATCATGGGCACGGGCATGCGTCTGGCGGAAGTACCGCCCAGATAGCGGTACAGGGGGATGTGCAGCGCGCAGGCCGCCGCTCTGGCGCAGGCCAGGGATACCGCCAGGATGGCGTTGGCCCCCAGATTGGCTTTATTGTCCGTGCCGTCCGCCTCAATCATCAGACTGTCAATCTGTATCTGCTCCAGGGCATTGCGGCCGCAGAGCAGAGGGGCCAGCTTCTCGTTGATGTTTTTCACCGCATGGCGCACGCCCAACCCAAAATACCTGGGCTCCGCGTCCCGCAGCTCCACCGCCTCAAAGCGGCCGGTGCTGGCGCCGGAGGGCACTGCCGCCAATCCTGTGTGGACATGTCCGTCCGCCTTATTCCTGACGGCAACCTCCGCCTCCACGGTGGGATTCCCTCTGGAATCCAGAATCTCCCGACCATGTACCTTGATAATCTCCAAAAATACCATAATAAAAGCCTCCTGTTTAGAGTTCATGCTGTTTGTGCTTTGCGTAATATGCTATGAGTGTCTCCAAAAAGGGGGCTGTTTATGCACTTTTCCATTATTCAAAGACCCAGAGATGCTTCATCTGCCTGCTGATCTGTTCATAACTCCAGCTTTGACGGCTCCGGGCCACGCAGTTGGGATCATTGACCAGAAAGCCGTCCTGGTCATAGCCGTATATCACAATAAAATGTCCGCCTGCCGTAAAGTCCCCGGGCTTCATGGAACAAATCAGCACGGCTCCCTGGTCCAGTGCGGCTTTCATTTCCCACTCCGACCCTTCTGGCTGGCTCACTCTCACCCCGTAGATAGGGGCCACATCCTCCATCAGGGCCCACAGCGTACCGGTTCCCGGCAGATAATACCCGTTATCCATGCTGTAGTCCCCGATGAAGTCCGGCGTCAAACGCTCATCCTCTGTGAGATAGTATAGTGCCATGGACAGGCAGGTGGGGCCGCAGCCGGAAACGGCGATGCAGCTGTTGTCCCCGTAGGGCGCATAGCCCCAGCGGGGATCCCATTGCAGAAAGAGAGGAAATTCCTCTTTCTTTTCACCGTTGGTGAGCCCCCCTGCGCCCATATGCTCCGCTGTGGGCCAGCCTTCCACAAAATCCGCCATCTCCGGGTTATTGGCCAGAGCCTCCAACAGCCTGGCCGGGTACGCCCCGCTGTCACGCAGGATGGCGGCAATCCGTTCGTCCTGTTTTCCCAATTCCTCAAGTCTCTCCATCACCTGGCGGTCGGTTCGGTCCTGGGGCCTTTCCACATAGTCCAGCCCACATTTTTCCGGGTAAGACAACTCCAGGGTGCCTATCACCTCCTCACCGGCGCCATCATGACCCAAATCCGCGGTGCGAAAAATGTCCTGCCCCACATCGCTGCCCTCCGAAGCTCCGGCGTTTTCTCCGCAGTACAGAGAAAGTATATTGTAAGCGTAGCTGATCTGCTCCTTCTGTTCCCTGAGCTGTGCCCGAACCTGTGTCAGCTGCACCAGACACAGCACGATACAGACCCATGCCGCCATCATCCCTACTGTCAAAAAGTAAATTTGCTGTTTTCTCTTTATGTTCTTCTGCTGCATCCTCTCATCCTCCCATTTTCAGACAGGATACCTTTGCATCCGGCTTCCTGTCCTGTCATGGGTTTTATTTTCCTGCCATGCTGTCACATACTTGTATCTACATTGTCTAATTTATGCCTAATCTGAAAATGTCATAGCGGCTTTCCCTCCAGGATCTCCAGATAATCCTGATAATTCTTTTCCAGCAGCGCAGGCGTATCCAGTCCGTAGGGACACTTGCTCCTGCATTTTCCGCAGTGCAGACACTCTTTAATCCTGTGCATCTTCTCCTGCATCTGGGGCGTAAGCTGGGCCTGAGAAGGAGCCCTGCGGATCATCAGGCTCATCCGGGCCATATTGTTGATCTCAATTCCCACAGGGCAGGGCATACAATATCCGCAGCCCCTGCAAAAATCCCCCAGCAGTTCCTGCCTGTCATGGGCGATCACCGCCTCCAGCTCCGGATCCATCCCGGGGGGATTGTCAATATAGGAAAGGAATTCGTCCAGTTCCGACTCCCGCTGAACCCCCCATATGGGCAGCACATTCCCGTACTGCGCCAGGAAGGCATAGGCCGCCGCGGAATTGGTAATCAGCCCGCCGGACAGCGCCTTCATGGCGATAAAGCCCATATCGGCCTCTTCCGTTTTCCTCACCAATTCAATGTCTTTCTCCGTGGCCAGATAGCAGAAGGGGAATTGCAGCGTCTCATACAGGCCGCTCTCCACAGCCTCTGTTGCCACGTTCAGCCGGTGGTTGGTGATGCCAATATGGCGCACCTTCCCCTGGGCCCTGGCCTCCAGCATGGCCTCGTACAGCCCTGTGCCATCCCCCGGTCTGGGGCAAAAGGAAGGATTGTGGAACTGGTAGATGTCAATATAATCTGTCCGCAGATTTCCCAGAGAGGTCTCCAGATCTTTCCAGAACTCCTCCGGGGTGGAGGCCCCGGTCTTGGTGGCTATGTACACCTTTTCCCGCATGCCCTGAAAAGCCTCCCCCACCTTCTCCTCACTGTCCGTATACCATCTGGCCGTGTCAAAAAAAGTCACTCCCTGGCAGTAAGCCCTGCGCAGCAGCTTCACAGCCTCCTCCCTGCCGATGCGCTGGATGGGTAAGGCTCCGAACGCATTTTTCTCCACTGTGATCCCTGTTTTCCCCAATGTAACCTTCGCCATACTGTCCTCCTTATTTTAGTTCCGCGTCTTTCCGGAAAGCACACACCACCGGTACTGAGGGACCTGCCGCTATGCCGTCCCATTCCCCGGCAATACGTAAAATATCGTCCTGTTCTCCGGCTGTGCGCATAATATCGTTCCGTTCTCCGGCTGTGCGCATAATACCGTCCCGTTCTCCGGCTGTGCGTAAAATAATGTGTTAAAAGGGTAAGCGCCTGACGCGCTTACCCTCTGGGAAATCCCCTGTGTCCTGTCTCTTACTTTCTCACCAGCAGACTCTTGCCAGTCATCTCCACAGGCTGCTCCTTACCCATGAGCTCTATCAGCGTGGGAATGATATCCGCCAGACAGCCGCCTTCCCGCAAACCGTAAGCCGGATCCGCGTTCACCAGGATAAAGGGCACCTGATTGGTGGTGTGAGCGGTGAAAGGCGCACCAGTGTCATAGTCCACCAGCTGCTCCGCATTGCCATGGTCCGCGCAGATAAACATAACGCCACCTGCTTCCCGGATGGCGTCTACCGCCCTGCCCACACAGGTATCCACGGCCTCCACAGCTTTTACGGCCGCCTCCTGTACGCCGGTATGCCCCACCATATCCGGATTGGCAAAATTGATGATGATCACGTCATATTTGTCACTGCGGATAGCCTCGCACAGCCTGTCACACACTTCGTAAGCGCTCATCTGGGGTTTCAGATCATAGGTGGCCACATCCTTGGGAGAATTCACCAGCACTCTGTCCTCGCCCGGGTTGGGCTCCTCCACGCCGCCGTTAAAGAAGAAGGTCACATGGGCATACTTCTCGGTCTCGGCGATCCTGGCCTGGGTCATATGATTGGCCGCCAGCCACTCGCCAAAGGTATTGGTAACGGCCACCTTGTGGAACGCCACATCCTTGTTGGGAATGGTAGGGTCGTAATCGCTGAAGCACACAAAGGTGATGTCCTTCCTGGCTCCCCGGTCAAAGCCCTTGAAATCATCGTCGCAGAAAGCCCTGGTGATCTCTCTGGCGCGGTCCGGCCGGAAGTTGAAGAATACCACGGAGTCCCCGTCCTGCACCACCGCCACAGGCTTGCCGTCCTCCACCGCCACCGTGGGCTTTACAAACTCATCGGTCTCCTCCCGGTCGTAGGACTGCTGGATGCCGCAGATGCCGCAGGCGGCAGTCAGTCCCTCTCCCCTGGTCATGGCATCGTAGGCCAGCTTCACCCGGTCATAGTTATTATCCCTGTCCATGGCATAATAGCGGCCCATAACGGAAGCGATTTTTCCTACGCCAATCTTCTCCATCTCCGCCGCCAGGTCCTGGGCAAAACCCTTGCCGCTTGCGGGAGGCGTGTCCCTGCCATCCAGAAAACAATGTACATACACCTTGTCAAGTCCCTGCCTCTTAGCAAGTTCCAGCAGGCCATACAGATGGGTATTGTGGCTGTGAACGCCGCCGTCGGAGAGAAGGCCCATAAGATGCAGGGCGCTGCCATTCTTTCTGCAGTTTTCCACCGCCTTCAAAAGGGCCGGATTCTCAAAAAATGTCCCGTCCATAATCTCCTTTGTAATCCTGGTCAGTTCCTGATACACGATGCGGCCTGCGCCCATGTTCAGGTGACCCACCTCGGAGTTGCCCATCTGCCCCTCCGGCAGGCCCACAGCCATGCCGCTGGCATTGCCCCTCACCCAGGGACATTCCTGCATCAATCTATCCAAATTGGGCTTCGCCGCCTGGGCCACAGCGTTGCCCTCTGCCTTTTCGTTCAGCCCGTAGCCGTCCAGGATCATTAAAACCACCGGTTTCTTGCTCATATTCCCTCCATTTCCGCTCTCACAGAGCACATTCCTTCAGTATTTGGCTTTTCGTGGAAATTATACACTTTATTTCCACACCGCGCAACTGTATTTTGTATTTCGGTTCAACGAATTTGGCAATATGCATGCCCCCGCTTTTTGAAGTCCCCCAGTTGCCCCGGGGCTTGGGGGTTGCATTTCACACGACCATGGGGTAAAATAGTAAGACGTCCAGATTGATGAGCCCTGCCGGGTAGGCTGAAAGGAACGACATGATTACCCTTCTAACCAGACTTTTTATAAAAGACAGAGAAAATACCACCGCTCCCGGAGTACGGCAGGCATACGGCATGCTGTGCGGCGCGGTGGGAATCGGACTGAATCTGCTGCTCTTCGCAGGCAAATTTTTTGCGGGCATGTTCAGCGGGTCCATCGCCATCACGGCAGATGCTTTCAACAATCTGTCAGACGCCGGCTCCTCCATCATCACCCTGATCGGTTTTAAAATGGCGGGACACAAACCGGACCCGGGCCATCCTTTCGGGCATGGCCGCATCGAATATATCTCCGGCTTTCTGGTGTCTCTGCTGATCCTGCTGATGGCACTGGAACTGATCAAGGGTTCCGTGAGCAAGATCCTTCATCCCGAGGAACTGATTTTCTCCCCCAGTATTGTGGTGATTCTGGTCCTGTCAATCCTGGTGAAATGTTATATGGCCCTGTACAATGCCCGGATCGGCAGGCAGATTGATTCCGCCGCCATGAAAGCCACCGCCACCGACAGCCTCAGCGACATGCTGGCCACTGCCGTGGTGCTGGCCGCCACTCTGGCGACCCATTTTACAGGATTGTCCATAGACGGCTACTGCGGCGTGCTGGTGGGGCTGTTCATTCTCTACGCAGGTTTCCAGGCGGCCAGGGACACTCTGAATCCCCTGCTGGGCCAGCCGCCCGAACCGGCATTTGTGAAGCAGATCGAGAAAATCGTACTTTCCTACCCGACCATTCTGGGAATTCACGACCTGATCGTCCACAATTACGGACCGGGACGGGTACTGATCTCCCTCCATGCGGAAGTGTCCGCGGACGGTAATCTGCTGGAACTTCACGATACCATTGATCTGGCAGAACACCGGCTTCGCAGCGAACTGGGGTGCAGCGCCGTGATCCATATGGATCCCGTATGTATCCACGATGAACAGACCCAGAAGCTGAAAGCCATGGCTCAGCAGACTATCTCCCGCATTGACGGGCGGCTGACGCTCCATGATTTTCGCGTTGTGGCCGGCCCCACCCACACCAATCTGATCTTTGATGTGGTGACCCCCTATGATTTCGACTACAGCGACGCCGGGCTCTGTGAACTGATCGACCGGCGCCTGAAGGAGCAGGACCCCGGCTACTGCGCCGTCATAGACGTGGATAAACAGATGGTTTAGCAGCAGGCCGTCACGATCCCCAGCAGCTGGCCGCAGTCCACGCTGACCAGGGCCTCCTGTCCGATAAACTCATTGCTGATACCGATGGGAAAGTCATTGGTGATTCTGGCGTTGTCAAGTTCATACTTCATCCCCCGGATATTCACTCCCAGGGCTTCCTTCCCCAGAGAAAGCAGGGACAGGTAACCCTCCATGGAGGCGGGAAAGCCCACTTCTTCATTTTCCATCACAAATATTTTCCCCCTCCCGTCTGTCATATATCCCACAGCGCCGTGGCTCTTCAGGAAAAGCAGACACTGGATATTGGCCAAGGTGTGTTCCAACCGCCCTCCCGTGGCCCCATAGAGCACAAAGGAAGTGTAACCCCGCCCCAGGGCCAGCCGTATGGCAGCCAGGGTATCCGTATCGTCCTTTTCGGGCTTAAGGCGTACCACACGCCAGGGCTCTTCCCGCTCCCACCGGGCGATCCGGGTAAGCTGCTCTTCCCCTGCCGAGTCGAAATCCCCCAGCACCAGATCCGGCTCCAGCCCCAGCCGGGAGCAGTAGTCCAGTCCCCCGTCTACGGCTATGACCAGATCCTCCCCGGCTACCGGGATCTGCGCCGCCTTTTGTTCACCCGCCGCCACAATAATACATTTTCCTGCCTGCATGTCTTCCTCCTTGCGCCTCTCAACTGACTGGTTTGATTATGGCAGATTTTGCAGGCTATTGCAAGAGACAGCAACACCAAAATCCAAAATAGAAGGAGTCATCCCATGTGTAAGGCTATAGGCGTATATCCCCCAGAGAATATAAAACGTATGGAAGTCATGGACCGGCGCTGTCGGCAGGCGGCGCGGGAGTACTTTGCCGAACGCTGCCGGTATTTTCTGCAGTTTACCGGCGGCAGCTACAGCCGCATTACCATTCGTGACCAAAAGACCCGCTGGGGAAGCTGTTCTTCCACCGGCACCCTGTCCTTCAACTATCGCCTCATGTTCGCTCCGCCCCGGGTGCTGGACTATGTGGTGGTACACGAACTCTGCCATCTGACTCATATGAATCACTCCAGAGAATTCTGGAACCTGGTGGCCTCCGTCATGCCGGAGTACAAAACGTACCGAAACTGGCTGAAGGAACATGGCCGGGAACTGAATATCGAATATCACATGAAAAGGCTGAATCTTTTATAGATCCAGCCTTTTACTGATCCGTCCGGCATTGTATGCCGACGTCCTATCGATTTTCGTTCACAAACACCTGTGCTCTGGACTGAATCACACCCGCCACGTCCTGTGCGCTCTTCTGCCCGCTGAAGAATGCCTCTGCCTCCTCCACAATGATATTGCGGATATCTTCGTTGTAGTACGCCGTGCGGTTCACGGTGTAGATAAATTCACAGATGGCATCCACTTCTTCCTGGGTGAAAGGCTCCAGAATAACTTCTTCGCCGTTGATATTCCAGGTATCGTCATAATACTGCTTGTTGCCGTCCTCGTCCGTCCAGTAACTCCTTTCCGTGGCCTGCTTTGCCTTTTCCACGAAGGCAGACTTCAGCACCGGCATATCGTACAGCTGGTCGCTGCTCTGGTACTCTTCTGTCAGGAATTGACGTACAAACTGCCAGGCCCCGTCCTGGTGTTTGGATCTGGCGGAGATCATAAATGTATAATTGCCCGAGTTAAGTACAGAACCATTGGAGTCCGCCGTGGGGAAGCCCACAAAGGAGATCTCCTCGCCCATATAACCCTTGATCTGGTACTTGCAATCCTTGATATTGCTGATATACAGGTCATACAACAGGCTGCGGTTCTCCCGGTACTGGCTTTCATTGTAAGCGTAATCGTAATCCTCCCAATAGTCCTGGGGATACTCTGTGGGAAGAGTCTTGGCATACTCCAGCATATCAATGAAACTCTGGGAGTTAAAATTACATTTACCTGTCCCTACATCAATAAAGTCCTGGCCCGCGTAACTCAGCATATAGTAGATATAGCTGTCCCGCATCATATCTCCAAAAGCCTTGGCCCCTTCGGGCATAGTGGCCAGTACAGCCTCCACATCCTCCATGGTCCAGGACTGAGGCTCTCCCACCAGAGACTTTTTGGCGATCATAGTCCTTACATTAAAGCTGGGCACCACTGCGTACAACTTTCCGTTTACGGAATAAGCCTCCCAGACATTTTGCAGATATTCCAACTGACCCAGTTCCTCGTCCGCCTCCAGCAGCTTACCAATATCCGCCAACAAACCCTTGGAAATATAGTTACCGTAGCTGCTCATATTATTTAAAAGCATGATATCCGGCATCTGTCCGCTGGTAATGTCGCTGTTGAGCCGGGTCTGCCCCGCCGTCCAGTCCTCATTGGTATTGTATACACTGTAATCCTTTACAGTGATTCGGTACTGGTCGCTGGCTTTGTTAAAAGCAATGACCTTAGCCTTGACATCCGAACTCACATACTCTCCGCCCAGCACCACCACTTCCTTGTCCGGAATGTCCGCCGGATCCACATAGGTAAAGTAAGCGCATTTCTGCTCCCAATTTTCCATATCGTTATAGATGGCCACAAAATGCTGGTCATCAACGATCTGTAAATACTGTACATTGTTGGCTGGGAGATCAGAATTCACAAAATTCATGACTGTTTTGGGCTCTGCATCTCCCACATTCCAGGTGTATATACCGGAATTATTGGTGAGAAGCAGATCTGAATTGACTCCCGGACGCACATTGTAACTGAATATAAAGGGGACTTCCGTCTGCTCCCCCATGAGGTTGGAATCCATATCATAATTGGTCAGATAGCATTTGGTCCAGTCCTCGTCATAGGTCAGCATCATCAGCGTGCCGTCCGCCTTGGTAAAGAGCGTGTTGACACGCTCTAAAAGGTTCTGATCCAGTTCCTTGCGGCTGATATCCTTACCTTCAGGCCCATATGTTACCGCCTCGTACTTGCTGCCTCCCATGATGGCCAGAGCCCTTCCCTCGCCGCCGTCCAGCAGATAGTTACAATAGGTATATTCGTCCGTATTCCCACTGTCGATCCGCTCCGACCAGGCCAGATTGCCCTCAATGTCCCAACAGTTCAGATAGTATCTGTCCTCATAGACATAGTTCTCCGGATCCGAAGTATCCTCGTAGGAAGCGTTTTCCACAGCATAGATATACCCGCCCTTTGTAAAGAGGGTATTGTTGATCCAGCTGCGGCCCTCCCCCTCCCGCTTGGGAGTTGTGAGCTGAACAAAATTTTTGTCCGTACCGTCCGCATTTGACACATGGTAACCAAATACGATTTCGGAATTCCCCTCCTCATCCCAGGAATACTTAGTAGTCATCAGATACAGTTTACCGTCCAGAAATACCATGTCATTGACATTTTCATCATTGTCAATCTGGGTAATTTCCTGGAAGGAATATACATATTCCTTGGCCAGCTGGCTGTTTTCATCTCTGCCGCCACCGCCGCAGGCGGCAAGCCCCAGGGCCATGACCGCTGCAAGCCCCAGAGCCAACCCTTTTTTCAATAAATCCTTTTTCATTACATCCTCTTTTCTTGAATCCCACTTCCAATTTTTCGATGCTTACTTCCGTTTACCGGATTTCTTCGACTCCGTCTGAAATTCTTTCTCCAGCCTGCGGCGTCTGCGCGCCTCCTGCTTCTGTTGCCTGCGCGCCTCCCGGTCTCTCCTTTTCTGCTCTTTGTCCGAAAAAGAAGGATCGTCATCCAGCCAGGATTTCTCCTCCCCGGACCTGCGCCGCGCCCTTCGCTTTTCGCCGGCCCGCTGCAGCTTATCCTGTGCGGCCTCCAGCACGGTTTTGGCAGTCCATCTCTTGTTCTTCCAGCGGATCACGATCCACACCAGCAGAACTCCGGAAGGGTACACCAGGAATACCATCTGAAACAGGGTGAGCAACGCCAGAATATCCTCATAACCCCTGGCCACATTCTCCCAATAGGGATAGATAATGGCCTTGCCATTCATGGAGCGGGTTCCAAAATCCAGCAACAACTGCAGTCGCTTCCCAAGCTGGTAGCGGGTGCCATTCTCCAGCACCTCCACTTCCTTCTCCGGGTTCCCCAGCTGTTCCCTCACATAGTTCAGGGCATACTGTTTTACCGGATTCGGCATGACAATTTCAAAGTGATTGATGCCGTTGCTCTTCCCGTAGGTGGTCAGCGTTTCATAGGACACATAGACCCTGGTTGCGTCCAGCCCTCCCGCCTCGTAGAGTCTCCCGGCAGGGCGTTCCACCACGCCGGTTACAATATGAGGCTTCCCGCCTATATTCACATACATGCCCGCCACATCCGTGGAGCCGAAAAGCTGCCATGCAGCGTCTCTGTCCAGAATCACATAGTCCTGCATGAGATCATTGCCGGAGAAGTAGGCACCATTTATCAGCTGCAGCTGGTGAAACAGGAAAAAATCGCCTCCGATGCCCAGTGCATCCGCCTCCACAGATCCTTTATCCGTGGAAAGAGTAATGGTGCCATCTGCGCTGTAGGCATCGGCCCAGAGTCTCGCGCCGGGATTGGGCGAGTCCAACTCAATGGATGCCTCCTTGAGCGCGCTGTCCAACGAATGCTCAAAACTCCTTATACTGTCCTGTGTAACCTCCGCATTAGGAGAAAAGAAGCAACTTACCTGCGCCACTCCTCCTTCGCTGTCCCAGCGCTGATCCACATGCTGCTCCGTCTGCCTACCCGCAAGCAGGGCGATCACGCTGGTCAGCGCCAAAAACAGTACTGCGGAGATCCCGGCCGACATTCCCAGCCTGATTTGCCTGCCGGATAAAGATCTCAACCATTTTTTCATATCTACCTCTATATGCATATCGCGTCCTAATTGTCTGCCAGCCTTACCTGCTTTCCGGCCTCCACGGGCTTGGTGGAAGTGGTAATGACATAGGAATAGGACTCCACAGCGCCACTGATTGCCGACTTGGTGTCATCCGATGCCAGCACTTCCACATCCACGCGGGACGCAAAATACCGGGTTCCAATGGGGGAACTCTTGGAAGTGATTACCAAGATAAACTTGCCGTTATTATCCTCACGGATGGCACTGTTAGGCACTGTCATATCATAATTGGCGCTTTTCTGGCCCACGGACACGTTCAGGCTCTGACCTGCGATCACACTCTCTCCTGTCACGTCAAAAGTCAGCAGCTTGTTCTGTCCCGGGTTGTTGGGGTCGGGCTTAATGCTGGCAAGAGTCAGCTGGATATCATCATACCTCCAGGCATTGACCAATTCCGCCTGATCACCCACTGACACGCGCTGAGCCTGCTGATTGGTTACGGAGAAGCTCAGGGTATATCCCTTGCCTTCGGGCTGCATGGTGAATACGATTCCGTCAGAGGGGGTTTCCACACCGGATTTTACATTGACAGCGGTAATCAGGCCGGAAATCGGCGCCGTCACCTCACTGCCCATGGCGCCCGTGGTCAGTTTATCTACCTTAGCCTGGGCAGCCTCCACCTCTTTCTGCGCAAGGGTAATGGCCTCACTGGCTTCACTGAGCGCATAGGTATCTCCGATATTTTTGATCAGTTCATCATATGCTTTCTTCTTCAGTTCGTAGTAATCCCTGGCATTTCCAATAGATAACTCCGCAAATGCCTTCTGCTGATTCAACGCATTATTAAGATCTGTTGTGCCCTTCTTGGCGTCCAGCGCCGCCTGAGCATTTTTCAGAGTCTGGTCTGCCGAACGCTGCCTGCTCTCCAGGCTGATCACATTCTGATTGGCTGTCAGACGCTGGGATTCCAGATTTTTCAGGTTGTCGCTGCTAGAGACGCTGCCGCTGCCGATAACCGCTTTCTCCTGCGCGATCTGGGCATCCAGAGAGGTGAGCCAGTTCCGAGCCCCGGTCAGATCATTGTTGATGGCGTCCAGCGCCGCCTGGGCTTCATTCACTGCCTTGGTCTCCTTGCTCACGTCAACGCTGTAGGGGTTGAAGGCAAGCTGCCGGTCAATATTGGAAATCACCAGCGTCCACTCATCTACCTTATCCTGCGCCGCCTCCATCTCCGCCTTGGCGGTATAAATCTGTTTCAGATAGCCGCTCACAGAACCTGTATTGCCTGCGTTCTGCATTATGGCCACATCATAGCTGCCGGTCAGCAGCTGTTTTTCAAAGTTGAACTGTGCCTTTTCCAGCGCCTGTTGCTTCTGTTCAAGTTCTGTCTTGGCCTGGTCAAGTTCCTGGCTGTCCTCCTCAGTCAGGTAGCAGAGCACCTGACCCTTTTCCACCTTATCGCCTACCTTAACCTCCACGCTGGCAACCTGCCTGACTTCCTTGATCTTCACGTTGTACGGGTCGCCGCTCTCCACGACTCCCATCCCCCTGATCTTGGCCGTGATGGAACCGCTCTCTACATACTGGGTCGCCACCTCAGGCAGGGAATAATTCTGGATCGTATTAGAGAAAAATGTTAAGAGCAGCAGGATAATCAGAAAAACAATCGCCGCGTTTTTAACCCATTCTTTTCTCTTGGTTCCGTTCTCGTTCATTGTGTTAACCATACCCTTTCCATATGAAATAAGTCTTTTCCGCCACACACCCTCACCAGGCGTGCCGGAAAATCTTCCCACATCTTATCCCTTCACGCCGCCCTGGTAGGTGATACCATCCACCAGATACTCTTCCCCGTACAGGAACACCAGCAGGCCGGGAACCATATAAATCGTCGCCACGGCGAAGGCCAGGCCGATCTCGCCGGCATTGATCTTGCTCAGAAACACCGACAGGGGATGCATCTCCGCATCCGCCAGCAGGATCAACGGCTGTTCCACCATGTTCCAGTAGTCGATAAACACCAGGATCGCCGCCGATGCAATGGCTCCTTTACAGAGCGGGAAGCACACCTTACAGAACACCTGCCACTCCCCGGCGCCGTCTATCTGTGCCGCCTCCACCAGAGAGGCGGGAATTCGCCGCATAAACTTTGTCAGCATAAACACCGCAAAGGGAGAAAAGATGCCCGGCAGCCAGATAGCCCACCTGGTATCCAGAATATTCAGCCAGTCAGACACCAGATAGTTGGGCACCAGCGTCACCTGATAGGGCATCAACATCAATATGATGTACAGGAAGAAAATAATCTCCCTGATCCTTCCCCGGTATCTGGCAAACCCATAGGAAGCCAGGGTTGCCACTGTGAGCTGGAACACCACGATGGGCCCCACCAGGATCACCGAATTCCAGAACTTCAGCAGATACTCCGGGCTTTTCAGCAGCACGGTCACATACTGACTGAAGGATACCATATCCGGTATGAATTTCAGCGTCACCTTTTCCGCAATGTACACCTTTCCCCCGGAGGAGGTGGTGGCAAAGACCATGCCATAATTAGAACTGATCTCCGATGAGGACATGAAGGAGTTGGTGATGGTCAGCACAATGGGCATCAGAAACAGGATTGCGAAAAAGGCGGCGAACACAGTGCCGAAACCCCTTTTCGTGTAGGACCAGGTCCGACGTCTCCTGGCGGCCTTTTTGACCCTGTCCCGCTCCAGTTCCCAGGGCTGCAGGGTTTTCGTTGGCTTACTCATCCCTCCACATCCTTTCCGAAGCGGTTCTCCACGATGAACAGCAGTCCGATGATCAGCACCATGACGATGGACATCAGCACGGCCGCAGAGGAGAGCTTCTGATAGTCAAGGTTCCGGAACGTATTATTCATGAATGTCTGCAGCATGTAAATGCTCTCGTAGGGGTAATCCCCGCTCAGCAAATAAATTTCGCGGAACACCTTGAAGGAATTAATCAATGACATAATCGTCACAAACAATATGGTAGACGACAGATACCGAATCTTAATATGGAAGAACGTTTGCAGCGCAGTAGCGCTCTCCATGCGGGCCACCTCCAGGATATCCTTGGGGATACTGGAGAGAGCCGCCATGAACAGAATCATATTATATCCCAGATTTTTCCAGAGAAAAAGGATTGTCAGCACGATGCGGCCATGGTCGGACTTCAGCCAGTCAATGGGGCTGGCCCCAAACACAGACATCATATCGTTTACTACGCCGTTGTAGTGGAACAGAACCTGCCAGACCAGCACCACCGAAGCCACCGGTACCATCATGGGGCTTAGGAAAAAAGTCCTGAACTGGCTTTTGAAAGGAATCTTGGATTCCAGCAGGATTGCCAACAGCAAGGACAATACCACGGCCATGGGCACCGAAATGCCGGCAAACTTGGCGGTATTGGACACCGCCGATCGGAACGCCGCATTGTTTATAATATTTTTAAAATTATCTAAAAATACAAAATTTCGGCTGATGGGATTGTCTACCATGGCATAATAAATGATCACGATAAAGGGAATTACAAAAAAAGTCATAACCCCCAGGAAGCTGGGGGCTATGAACAGCCCCGAGCTTCTCTTCTCCCTCTTTAACCGTCTGCCCATACTGGCATGGGCCTTTTTCTGTTTCGATTTCTTCAAGGCTCTTATGCCTCCTTAGCTGTTCTCACTTACATAGGTCTGCACCCGGCTCTGAATCACATCCGCAACCTCCCGGGCACTCCTCTGTCCTTCGAAGAAGGGCTGAGCCTCCTCCTGGATGATGTTGAGTATGGTCTGGTCATTGTTGGTGGCTGCCACCGAACTGTTGATCAGATCCCTTAAATCCTGTATCTGTTCCGGCGTGGCGGCATAGATTTCACACTCCCAGTCATCATACCCCCAGGTAACCTTGGGCCAGATCATGGGATTGCCGTCTTCGTCCAGCATAATCTCCCCGTTTTCATCGTAAGAGCCGTTTTCCTCCATGGCCTTCGCAAAGGTTTCTTCCAGCATATCCTTTCTGATGGGCAAATAGCTGATGCCGCCGCGTTCCGATACCTCCTCATACTGCAGCATGGACTCGATAAAGGCCCACGCGCCCTCAGGGTTAGCGCTCTTGGTGGTGATGGCATAGCAGTTCTGACCGTTGATACGATTGCCGCCGCTGCCATCCACTGTAGGATAACCGATAAAGGTAATGGGATCATTGAACATCTGGCAATACATCTGCATCTGTGTTACTTCCCAGATACTTATGTCATTGAGCAGTACCTTGCCGTCGGAAATCTGTTTCGGAAGGCTCTCCCCCTCTCTGTCCCATTCTGTCTCCGCCTCAAAGGTATTGGCAAACTCCAGAATATCCAAAAAGTCCTGACTGTCAAAGCTGCATTTTCCAGTGCTGTAGTCTATGAAAGAATCACTGCTGTACTGCAGGCAGGTGCTCAGCATACTGGCCTTGGAAGAATAGCTGAAAAGTTTTGCCTCCGGATACTGGGCCGCAAATTCCATAACATCCTTGATGGTCCAGCTGGTGCGGTCGCCCAGTTGGGAAGTCCGCCCTATGATGGTGGAAATCGAGAACCCTGTGGGGATGCACACCAACTGATCCTTAAAAGTGTATGCATTCAGCACTGTTTCCATCAATTCATCCCGCTTCACGGAACTGGATTCCAGATAGGGGGACAGATCCGTCAGAAGCCCCTTGGCCACATATGTGTTCACATTGCCAAAAGTCAGATCTATGATATCCGGGCAGTTGCTGCTGGTAATAGCGTTATTCAGCGCTGTCATGGCATCCTGGTACTTGGTTTCTGACCACTCCGTGCTATCGTCAAAATATGTAACAATTCGAACCTTATATATATCACTCTGCTTGTTAAAGTTGACCACAGCCTCCTGTATTTCCTGGTTGCTATACATGGTAGCCAGTGTAATAATCTTCTTCTCTGTCACTTCGGAGGCTTCCTTCTTGGTCAGTAAAGCAATCTCCCTGCTGTTGCTGCTCCAGTTCTCCGAGTACACCGCAATCCGGCCGTCCTCCAGAGGCTGGATCATCCGAATATAGCCACCGTTAATATCACAGTCCGTCCAGACCAGAATCTCCTCGGCGGTTCCCGTCTCCAGGTCGTACTTCCAGAGTTTGGAGCCATCGTTGACCAGAAAACCGCCTTCCGGCGCAGGAGTCAACGCACCACTGTTGTAAGAAGAAGGCATGCCGCTGTGAACGGTTCCCATGGCTTTGTTGACCAGATCCACCTCCACACACTCCATACCGGATCCATTGCCATAGCGAGTAATCAGCACCTTGCCATCTTCTGTAACGCCAAGGGAATTAACCCAGTCAGAACCAGTGTCAATCTTCGCCAGAAGTTTTGCGTCCATGTTGAACACTATGATAAATGCGTTCCCTCTTGTCATACCGCTGCCGCTCACCTGGGCGTATAGTCTTCCCTCGTTGTCGATAACCATGTTCTGCACATAGCCGTCTTCAGAATCCTCCAGCTTCAACGCCTCAGTGATATCCTCCTTCAGCAGCTGTTTCCCCTCCGGGTTAAATTTCAGCAGAAAATAATTCTGGCTGTAATTTCCTTCCTCATCCGTTACAGATGCGTTCAGCAGACAGATCATATTGTTTTCCTGGTCAAAAACCAGACCATTCATGGGATATGTATAGTCTGCGCCCTCTATGGTCAGGTCCAGGGGCAATTCCACCGTCTCTCCTGTCTCCAGGTTCCTGCGGTAAAATTTCTGACCGCTCTCCTGGGTCTCCTCATTATAAAAGTAGGAAGAATAATACAGATCCCCTCCCCTGAGCACGGGGTCGCTTATGTTCTGCTCCCCCTCGTCGGCCGTCAGATCTATAAACTCAGGCACATAGAGAAAGCCCTGTGGTATCTCCTCCTGCTGCTCCTTACCGCAGGCTGCCAGTGATAACAGCAGCGCCGCCGCCGAGACCAGGGCAAGTATTCTCTTTATATATCCTTTTTTCTTCATATTCTCCTCCCTTTCCATATGGATCAGGTATACCAGCGCGTCCATTAATCCATACCGTATGCTATTTTCACCAAATAAGTATAGCACAGCAGTCTGCAAAATGCATCTTAAGACTTCATGAATAATTCTTAAGATTTTTTTACGATTATGCAACATTCTGTTCATGGTCCATGAACGCAGAACCATTTATTATCATGATTATGAATACCAGGACGATACCCGCCCCCCCGATGACGGCATACCAGACCACACTCTCCGGAATCCAGGCATATGCCATATCACTCAACAGAGCGGACATACCGTTAAACACCAGATGGGCCAGCATCCCCGGAATCAGGCTGCGGTAGCGCTGGCACAGATATCCCAGCACCAGCCCGATCACAAACGCATAGACACCCTGGACCAGATTCATATGATAAATGCCGAACAATAACGCCTGGATGCAATTAGCGATCCAGAATGCCGCCCTGGGGCTGCGCATTCCCTCCACTGCTTTACGGGAATAGTGGAAGGCTACGCCCCTGAATGCCAGTTCCTCCCCCACAGGGGCCAGAATCACAGCCGCCATATTGGCCCACAGATCGTTCCCTATGCCGGCGTTTTCCATCAACTGCTGATAGCGCTCCAGCACCTGCGGAACCAGCGTATAAACCAGCTGCAGCAGACAGTTTATTCCATAATTCAGCGCCACGGCAATAAAAAACACCACTAACAGCGTCCGGGGAGAGAACACTCTGGCAGCGGACATTCTGGTGAATTTCTGTCTGCCGCAGCCAAAATAATACCAGGGAACAAATACCAGCAACAACAGCACGCCAGTCACCACCAGGACAACTCCCATAATACTTCCCAGATTTACCAACAAATCTTTTGTCATCTGACTGGTATCCCCTCCGTTCGCAGCCGCCTGCATCCCCCGGCGCACGCCTTCTATGAACGCATACGGAAGAATCGTCACCATACTGCCCACAAGCTGCACGCCAAGTGCCGCCAACAAAGTCAAAACACTCAATCCAGCCCAGCCGATCCTCTTTCCAACCGTCATTTCTGCCTCCTGCCATTTAAGAAAAGCAGAAAGAAATCCGTTTGCCAGATCTCTTCCTGCCCGTTATCCGTTGTCTTAATTAATCTGCTTATTTGCCCATCTGCGCGGCAACCTCCGCCGCAAAATCCTCGTTCTTCTTCTCCAGGCCTTCACCTGTTTCGAAGCGGACAAACCTCTTAATCTTCAGATCCGCACCGTTGTCCTTTGCCACCTGAGCCACATACTGAGAAACGGTCTGCTTGCCATCCTCGGCTTTTACATATACCTGTTCCAGCAGACATACTTCCTTGAGTTCCTTCTTAAGCCTGCCTTCCACAGCTCCTTCGATCACCTTCTCGGGCTTGCCCGCCATCTTGGGATCCTGCTCAATCTGTGCGGCAATGATCTCCCTCTCATGAGCCTTGAACTCCTCTGATACTTCCTCGGTAGCCACATACTTGGGGTTCAATGCAGCCACCTGCATGGCCAGATTGGTCAGAGCCTCCTTCACCCCGTCGTTCACCACATTGGTCTCAGCTTCCACGATAACGCCGATACGGCCGCCGCCATGTACATAGGACACCACACAGCCGTTCTCTGCAACCACTTTCTCGAACCGGCGGATACTCAGCTTCTCACCGATCACCGCAATCTTATCCACCAGCGCCTCCTGTACGGTCTTGCCAGGCTCTCCCTTCCACTGTTCAGCCAGAAAAGCCTCCATATCCCCGGCTTCCGTCTCCACAGCCTGCTCCGCCACAGCTTCAACAAACTGCTGGAAGGTTTCGTTCTTGGCCACGAAGTCGGTCTCAGAATTTACCTCCACCACTGCGGCGGCATTGTCGCCCTTAGTGGCGATGCGGCAAATGCCCTCCGCTGCAATCCTTCCTTCTTTCTTTACTGCCTTTGCCTGGCCGCTCTTCCTCAGAACCTCCACGGCCTCTTCCATATTTCCACCTGTCTCATTCAGGGCCTTCTTACAATCCATCATGCCTGCGCCAGTCATCTCGCGCAGTTCCTTTACCATTGCTGCGGTAATCTCAGCCATATTCCCTTCCTCCTATTTTAGTTCCGCATATTCCCTCACGGCACACATTCCTGTGATCTATTCATGGCCGCCTGCGCGTCCCTGCATAGATCAGCGCGCCTTCCGGGAATATGCTGATTTTAGTTCCGCATTTTCCCTTCCGGCACACAGAGTCTTACGCTTCCTCTGCCACTTCCTCAATATCGGTTGCCTCGGCCTGCACGTCCTGAGCAGTGTACACTGCCTCACCCTGGTTGGCCTCGATCACGGCGTCTGCCATCTTGGACACAATCAGTTTAACGGCCCTGATTGCGTCGTCATTGCCGGGGATGATGTAATCCAGTTCCTCGGGATCGCAGTTGGTATCGCCGATACCGATCAGGGTGATGCCCAAAGCCCTGGCTTCCTGTACGCAGATTTTCTCCTTCTTGGGGTCTACTACAAAAATCGCGTCGGGAATTCTGGTCATATCTTTAATGCCACCCAGGTTCTTCTCCAGCTTTTCCCATTCCTTCTTAAGCTGAATAACCTCTTTCTTGGGCAGTACGTCAAATGTACCATCGGTGGACATGGTCTCTATGGCCCGCAGTCTGGTAATACGGGACTGAATGGTCTTGAAGTTGGTCAGCATTCCGCCCAGCCATCTCTCGTTTACATAGTACATACCGCAGCGCTCGGCCTCAGCTTTAACTGCATCCTGCGCCTGCTTCTTGGTGCCGACAAACAGGATCGTGCCGCCCTGCGCAGCAATCTCGGAAACGGCTTTATATGCCTCGTCTACCTTGACCACAGATTTCTGCAGATCAATGATATGAATACCGTTTCTCTCGGTGAAGATATAGGGAGCCATCTTGGGGTTCCATCTTCTGGTCTGGTGTCCAAAATGTACACCTGCTTCAAGTAACTGCTTCATGGAAATAACGCTCATTTTTCTACCTCCGTTTGGTTATCCGGCCCGTGTCCCGGCGCCGTCCTCCGTGCTTTCTGATCTGCCGACACCGCGTTAAAGCCCCGGCCGCTTCGGCCGCTATCCCGTCCTGAAAGGGGGACACCACCGCCGAATAAAAGCACGTGTGTTTTTTCACAACATTGCGAGTATATCATAAAAAAAGCCTGTTGGCAAGTTTTTTATCTTAATTTACAAATAATTCTGGCAATTTCTTCATGGGTTGCCCCCAGGGGGATCTCATGGGTGCCGGTAATGATGGAGTGGTCGTACCCATTGTCACACAGGAATCGGTCAAAAACCCAGTAATCCTCCACCAGCCCCAGTTCCTGCAGGTTCTTGCTCACCGTTACCGAACTCTCCCCACGACTGATAACCAGGACGACCACGTCCTCTGCCTGAGAAGGGCTGACTATAGGCTCCTCTGTAGGCTTGGGCGTTGCGCTGGCCGCAGGCTCCGCTGTGGGCTCGGGTGATGCGCTGGCCGTGGGCTTGGGTGTAGCGCTGGCCCCAGGCTCCGTTGTGGGCTTGGGCGTTGCGCTGGCTGTGGGATCCGCTGTGGGCTTGGGCGTTGCGCTGGCCGTGGGCTTGGGTGTAGCACTGGCCCCAGGCTCCGTTGTGGGCTTGGGCGTTGCGCTGGCCGCGGGCTCCGCTGTGGGCTTGGGCGTTGCGCTGGCCGTGGGCTTGGGTGTAGCACTGGCCCCAGGCTCCGTTGTGGGCTTGGGCGTTGCGCTGGCTGTGGGCTCAGGCGTAGGACTGGCTGTGGATTCTATTGCGGGTTCGGGAGTTGCGCTGACTGCCGGCTCTGCCGTGGGTTCCACAGCCGCTCCGGGCACGGGGCTGGCGGTGGCCAGATCCGCCAGTACCCCTCCCTGGCTTTCCAGCTCCAGTTCCGCCGCCCTCCGCAAGATTTCCTCATCGGTCATCTGCGCCTGTCCCTGGCTATAACCCATGAGCAGCGCCGTCACGATAATGCCGATGCCCAGCGCTCGCAAGTAATATTTTAATCGTGTTCTATTCATCAATCATTTCTTCCTTCAAACAAATCAATGACCAGTTTCACTTCTCCCACTCCAAGATCCAACTGTCTGGCAATGGCCACATCTGAATGACCCTGGCGGTGAAGTTCCAGGATCTGGTCGTTTTTATTGCTGTAACTCTCTGTGCCCTCCAGCTCCTGTTGAGGTTCTGAGGCATTCTCCTCTCCTGATTCTGGCTCCGGCAGAAGGACCTCCTCTCCAGCTTCCTCTCCCCCGGCCTGCAAAACCTGAAACGCAGGGGCTACCACTTGGCGGGCCATCTGGGTTGCCGCCTCAGTCTCTCTCAGCGCCATCTCCGCCTCCCGGGTCACTGCTTCCACTTCCCTGCCCGCAATCTCAGCCTCCTTGACTCTCTGCTCCACTTCCGAAGCCGCATTTTTCAGATTGTCATGCTTGGCGTTGAGCATATCATACAGGAACATGATTTCCTGTTGACTCTTGTTGATCTGTCCCAGCACAGTCTCCGAGTATTCGTCCACCGCCATGATTTTCTCATTGGATAAACGCTCCAGAGAACGCTCCGTCTTTTCCATGGACTCCCTGATGGCTTCCTCCACGGTGTCGTCCACCTGGCTGCGTATTCTCTCCAACTCCTTGGCTACCAGATCGCCTATCTCGTCCCGGGCCATCTCCCTGTCGTGGACCAGGCTGTCGTCTTTCCCGTTTGGAATCAGAAAGCTGGCCGCAAACACAAGGATTCCGATGACCAGAAGCACTATCTCCATACTATTCATAGTCCCATTATTCCTTCCCCTCTGACTGTTCGTTACGCTATATCTTCATGTCAAAGCTCTGGCGCGGACGATCTTTCACCACCATCTTTTCCGAGGAGGCCGCCCCTTTGCGCTTCCTGCCGCCATCCCCGTGGTATTCATTGCTTCCCTTTTCACGGGCGTCCTGACGCTTGTTCTTCCATTCCGTCTCCTGGCCGGAACGCACCTGCCGGGCTTTCTGCTGATTATCATGTTCCCTGTCCTGGCCGATGCTGACCTGATTCATATATCCTTTATTGTCCTCATTCTGCTTGATCGTCGAGTAATCCTGTACTCTGGCGATTGTCGCATTCTGAATTGCGCTTACAGCCATACGATCCTCCTTTTCCGTGCCAGGGCGTTATAACCCCACCATCCTCCTTTTCCGTGCAGGGTGTTATAGCCCCACCATCCTCACCTCTCCGCCGATGCGTTTAAAACGACAGTGCTGATAATTGCTTCGCAGCGACATGGAGACTTCCTTGATCACGATAACCGTGCCGTGAAAAGCCTCCCCTGTAACCTCCACGTATGCGTCGTTCTGCCCTTCAAAGGCGGAACGCAGCGCCTCCCACTTTTCATTTTTTTCCACCAGTTCTTTTTTCTTAGCCTCGGTCTCCTTCACCAGGGAACGGATGTACTTCACCTGTTCCGGGGTAAACTGGACACCCTTGCCTCTCTTATCCGCGAAATTGGTCAGAATAGGCTCTGTCCTTTTGATCACCTTCTGGATTTCCAGAAGTTCATCCTGCAGCGCCTCATATTCCCTCTTCATGCGGGGATTTACTCCCACCTCAATCACCGTGGAAGCCCCCATATTGGCTCCCAGGTTCTTGGCGCTTACCTTATATCCGGCGCAGGCATGACCCCCTGTGATAAAACCTCTCTTGCCCGTAACAGTGATTTCACTCCCTGCCGTAACCTTGCTGTGTAGGATGGACTCGGCGGAAATATACCCGGCGGCATCGGCCCTGGTATTCTCCAGGAATTTGGCTACGATATTGCCGCCCGCCTCCAGATAACCCTTGCTCATGCCATTCATGCCCCTGGTGATCACGATGTCGCCCTCCGCTCGGACGGAAGCTCCCTCCACTACGCCTCTGACGATCACATTGCCCTTGGCGGTCACACTGAACCCTGAGCAGACATTGCCGTTCACCTGCACACTGCCCTCGAAATCAATGTTGCCGGTGCTGTTATCCACGTTCTCCACCTCGTACAGATCGGTTACAAACACCTGGTCGTCAACCAGGGTTACACAGCCATTCACCGCCGAACTGATGGACATGTGATCCGCCGACTGCACCACATTCTTGCCAAACCGCAGAGTAGCCCGCTTCACCGCCCGGGGTTTGATGTCCACGCCCGCCACATTAATGCCCCTCCGGCCCACATCCTCCGGGATGATCTTGGCCAGCAGATCTCCCTTCTTACAGTGGTTGATGGTATTTAAATTGAAAAAGTCCACGCTGCCATCCGCCTTCAGAGTGGGAACCGCATGAGGATCCGTGTTGAAAAAGTACTGGATCTCCGCATCCTTCCCATGCTGGGGCGGCCTTCCCTCAGCCACCACCAGGGTCTTGCAATACTCGCCTTTCTGAAAATGGCTCTCCAGCAGCTCCTTGTTCAAGCCATATATAATCTTTTTATATTTTAAATCCGCTGTAAACTCCTCCAGAGTCATACGCTGCCCCGTTTCTGAGGGGGGATAGAACCGCGCTGTCACGATCATGGAGTCCTCACTGACTTCCAGCAGATAACTCTCCTGTTCCGGCGGACATTGCCCCGGCCCCAGCGGCACCACCTGTACCGTCCCGGAGCTCACCGCCTTTTTCAGCGCGGAAATATCATACGCCATGTTGCGCGCACCCAGATAATCGGTCAGTTCCCCCAGAGGGACGTTCTCCCCCCCTTCCTGGGGCGGCACGCACTTGACACCAAATCCCCCACGGGTATTCACCAGTTGAAAATAACCGTTCACAGCCATTTTTAGCTTCCTCCATTTCTGTCTTTCAGAAGTATCCTTAACGGTCGCCCAGAATACCCATATAGATTCCCATCTTGCCCCTCATTTTCTGAAGCGCCCTGGTATGCAGCTGGGAAATCCGGGACTCCGAAACTCCCAGCACATTACTGATCTCCTTCAGCGTCAGATCCTCATAATAATAGAGGGTGATGACTTTTTTCTCTTTTTCCGTCAGCAGTTCCAGCGCCTCTCCCAATACCCGGGCCAGTTCCTGCTTCTCCACATTTTCTTCCGGGCTGACGAACCTGGCTGCCGTATGCTGGCCGCCGTCCTGAGATATTTCGCTGCCCTGTTCAATGTATTCGTTCAGGGAGACCAGCCCTGTAATCTTCATCTGGGACTGCCAATCCACGTACTCGTCGCCCGTGATCCCCAGCCCCTGTGCAATTTCTTGATCGGTGGCGCTCCTGCCCGTCTCTGTCTCGATCTTCCGAATCACAGCGTCAATCTGTTTCTGTTTCTGCCGGATGGTTCTGGGAATCCAGTCCATCTTGCGGATCTGATCCAGTATGGATCCTCGAATCCGCAGGCTTGCGTAAGTCTCAAATTTTACTTCCTTGAGGGTGTCAAACTTGTCAATCGCGTCAATCAGTCCAAAGATGCCATAACTGACCAGGTCATCATATTCCACATTGTAGCCCAGGTACATGCTCAATCTCCCGGCAACAGTCTTAACCAGAGGAGCATATTCCAGAATAATTTTTTCCCGAAGCTCCGCCGATCTTGACTTCATATATTCCTCCCAGAGCTTCTTTCTGCCTGCATCGTCCATGGCACTCTCCTTTCCGCAATTACCCGCTGCTATTTCATGCCTTTACTCCGCTGTGGCAGCATCCGCCTCCCCCTCCGGGGCTTCCTCTCCCTCAAGCGCAGCCGTTTCCGCTGCCAAACGCTTTTCATTTTCCCTGTCAAAATAATTAAGGACGCCGCAAAACGCGCATCCAAGGCCATAGAACAACAACATGGACCCCAGGAGAGCCGACATGCGGAACAACAAACTCTCTCCCCGGGCCATGGTAAACAGGCAGCTAATGGCCCCTGACACCAGCATCATTATTACCGGTATTAAATTTCTCTTCATAGTTTCCTCGCTAGATAGATCGCAGTCCCCCTGCGATAAGGTATCAATCAGTATCCGCCCGCTATATGATAGTCTCGTTCCTGCCCACCGCCCGGATATGGAAATCCCCTGTTTCCGGAAAAAAGGTGACAGTACGGCCGTAGTTGGCCCCGGTGTCCGCAGCCAGCAACGGAATGTTAAGTCCCTTCAAAACGGCGCGGCAAGCCACTGCGTTGCGCTCGCCCACATTCATCAAATCATTCTTGCTCATGGATTGGAACATGGTGGCTCCACCTGCAATCTTCGCTACCATCCGAACCTTTGACGCTCCCATCCGCTCCATCTGCCGCACCAGTTCCACAATGCCGGTGTCTGCAAACTTCGCAATATTCTGGTTACCCCGAATCGCCGTGCTGTCCGGCAACATGATATGCGCCAGACCACCGATTCCCGTCTTGGGATCCCGTATGGCTATTCCGATGCATGATCCGAGTCCCAGCGTGATCAAACCGTCCGGGCTCTTGCAGGTCTTTAAATCCGCCATGCCTACTGTAATGATATTACCCATCCGTACATTTCGCCTCCTTGCCTTCGCCCCTATACAATGCCCAGTGCTGACAGTATCTTTTGATATGAAGGCAAATCCGGAATCAATATGAAGTATCCATCCACCTCTACTTCGTCAAAAAAGCGGGACTGGATCATCAGAATATTGTCTCCAAGTTCGCCAAACATTATGGCAGGCACGCTCAGAATTGCACCCGCCATATCCACGGTCAGGCTGGGTGGCGTGGGGAAAATGCAAAGATTGGTCAATGTGGCCAGTGAATTCAGATACGCTCCCGTGATGATATTACTCAGTTCCATCATGGCGGAGGTCTCCATCTCGTCCAGCCCTGACTGTCCTGAGTCATATCCCATCATCATCTTTTTTACCAATCCCTTGGCCGCCTGCAGTTCTACCAGGAACATGATGCTTCCGGTGATATCTCCTTCAACGCCCAGGAGCACGCCCACCATAAGCTGCTCCTCGCCGCCCACCATGGCTCCCACCTCCGAAAACTCCAGGAGACGTACCTGTGGAACCTGCATATCCACCTTACTCTGCAGCATCTGTGAGAGCGCTGTCATGGCATTGCCAGCGCCGATATTTCCGATCTCGCGCAACACGTCCAAATAGTTGTTTGTCACATGCTCCAAACTCATCTCTGGCATAATTTATCTCCTACTATCGTCAATTATAATGTGTTTTCCCTCTCCTGCATCACCAGGTTAAAGTCCAGCAGGGAGATCAGTCCCCCGTCATACTTGCCGATTCCGCCCAGAAAGTTAAGCCGCTCCTCCTTGGAATCATAGGATACCTTTTCGATATGCTCCTCGTCCAAGGTCACCACTTCCTTCACCTCATCCACTATGACGCCTATGCTTCCATATTGTTCCAGCTTCAGAATAATAATGCGGGTGGCCTTGGTGATTTCGTCCTCCGGCAGGAACATCTTCAGCCGCAGGCTCATAATCGGGATCACTTCGCCCCGCAGATTGATCACGCCCTTGAGGTAGGGCGCCACTTTGGGCACCCGGGTGATTTTCTGCATTCTTACAATATTGTCTATATACCGTATATCCACGCCGTATTGTTCCTCGCCCAGGCGCACTACGATATATTGCTGCTGCACGCCCGTTGTATTGTTACTCTCGACTACCTTCAACTCTTCCATACCGCTGTCCCCTTCCTATTTGTAGTTCCGCATGACCCCCGTACACCACATCCTGCCCTCGCTCCATGTGCGGCTGCCGAACATCCGCCCATGGAGCCGCACGCTGTCCGGGTACATGCTGGTTGTAGTTTCGCACGACCCTTTTTTAGATCAGCGCATTGGCATCCAGTATCAGAGCAACCTCGCCGTCTCCCAGAATGGTGGCGCCGCTGATGAACTTGCACTGCTTGATATATTTTCCCAGGGACTTAATAACAATCTCCTGCTGTCCGATCATGTCGTCAATCACCAGGCCCGCCAGCTTATCGCCCTTTTTCACGATGACCACCATCAGGTGCTCCTGGGGGGACTTGGTACTCTCCACATCCAGTACATTAGACAGGCGGATCAGGGGGATAACCGATCCCCGCAGATGGATAACCTCCTTGTTCTGCACCAGTTTGATATCCTCGGGTGCAATATCCTCTATGGTCTGGATCGTTCCCAGGGATATGGCGTACTTCTCGCCGCCCACCACCACCATCAATGCCTGGATAATGGCCAGTGTCAGAGGCAGCCGGATGGTCCAGGTACTTCCCTCTCCCAGCTTGCTCTTGACCTCCACCTCGCCGCTCAGAGCCTCGATCTTGGATTTAACCACATCCAGTCCCACGCCCCTGCCGGATACATCCGTAACCTTCTTGGCGGTGGAAAAGCTGGGCAGGAATAACAGATCAATGATCTCCTTATCTGACATGTTGGACGCCTGCTCCGGGGTGATGGCCTCCCTCTCCAGAGCCTTGGCCTTCACCTTCTCCACGTCTATACCGTTACCGTCATCCCTGACCTCGATCACCACGTTGTTGCCATCCTGATAAGCGTCCAGGAAGATGGACCCCACCGCAGGTTTGCCTCTCTGGGCACGGATTTCAGCCGATTCCAGACCGTGATCCGCAGAATTGCGCAACAGATGCATCAGAGGGTCGCCGATCTCATCCACCACTGTACGATCCAGTTCGGTCTCTTCACCCGTCATATACAGTTCCATCTTTTTATCCAGCTTTTTGGACAGATCACGGATCATCCTGGGGAATTTGCTCACCACGCTCTCAATGGGGACCATCCTCACCTTCATAACGGACTCGTGCAGATTGGTAGTCACATTCTCCAGATATTCGATCTGTTCGTTTACTCCCTGGTTCTGTCCCTGTACCTGATTAGACACGGATACCAGGGAATTCTTGGCTATGATTAATTCGCTCACCAGGTTCATCAGCACATCCAGCTTCTCGATGTCCACTCGGACAGTACGATTTACCACCGGCTTGCCGGGCGCCTGTTTCTTGTCTCCTGTCTTGGAAGCCGCCGCAGGCTTGACTGCGGGCTCCGCCGCATGGGCCGCCTCAGGCGGCTGCACGGCTGCCGGCGTCGCCTCCTCGGGAACGGACTGAGGCTTTTGCTCCGGCTCCGGGACGGAATCCTCATACGGATCTGCTGTGCCCATGTTCTCCAGAACAATAGGCTCCCCTACCACCGAGGCGATCTCCGACACACTGGCCACCGCCGCCTTCAAGGCTTCAATATCTCCGTCCGACACCACGACCAGGCTGAAGTCCAGGTCAAACTTCTCATCCTCCACATCCTGTGCGGGAGGATTGGAGACAATGATCTCTCCCCGCTCTTCCACCGCCTTGAACACCAGAAATGCTCTGGCGGCCTTCAGGATACAACTCTCCTGTACGGTAACCGTCAGGCCAAAGACATTTTTGCCCTGCTCCTTCGCTGCCCTGATCACATGCTGCTGGGCGGAATCCAGCTGGATCTCCAGCCATTTGCGACCGTCTCCCTTCTCCTCAGACGGTTCCCCGGTCTGCGCTGGAACCTCCTCCCCGGGTTTGTCGGGACCATTCAGCACGGCGTTCAGCTGCCGGATCAGGGGCTCGTTTTCATTGGTTCCCTCATCCGCGGACTCCTTGACATTGTTCACATACTCATCCAGGGCGTCCAGACATTGGAACAAAATATCAACCATGTTCGGAGTGACTTTGATGTTCCCGTTGCGTACCTCCGAAAATACATTCTCCATGTCATGGGTCAGCGTCTGCATCCGTTTATACCCCATGGTCCCGGCCATGCCCTTCAGGGAATGAGCCGCCCTGAAAATCTCATTGATCGTATCCATATTCTCCGGATCCGACTCCAGATTCAGAATCTGTGTATTCAGGTTCTGTAAATGTTCATTGCTCTCGTCAATGAAAATTTCTAGATACTGGCTTATGTCCATATCATTTTACCCCCACGTTTAGTATGATCTCCTGTGCAACCTGTTCCAGCGGCACAATCTGGTCCGCAAGGCCCGCCTTGGCAACGCTTCTGGGCATGCCATATACCACGCTGGTCTCCTGGTCCTGTGCAATAACATGTACCTTTTTCTTTGATTTCAGATTCTGTATGCCCTCCGTTCCGTCTGCGCCCATCCCCGTGAGGACCACGCAGATAATTTCATCATATCCACAGTCCATCAAGGACTCATACATATAGTTGGCACAGGGTTTCACACCTTCCCGGCCGGGCTCGTCGGAGTAGTGGATCACCGTCCTGCCGCCGGCGGCGGGACGGGCGTTCATATGACTCCCCCCCATGGACAGATACACCGTGCCGCTCTGCAGCTCGTCGCCCTCCTCGGCCTCTTTTACCCGAATCTCCCCCAGGCAGTCCAGGCGGTCGGCCAGGGATGCGGTAAAGCCCTTGGGCATATGCTGGACGATCAGCACCGGAGCCTGAAGTTCCGCCGGAAGCCTGGGAATCACCGACTGCAGGGATTTTGGCCCTCCAGTGGAACTGGCGATGGCTACAATCTTCCGGCTGCCGTTTCCTGCCCCGTGCTTTCTGGCAATCTCCACGATCTTCCGGGTGGTGGCACGCACCTCCTGCTTCTGCACCGGGCTCTCCAGAACGGGCAGACGGCTGTCTGCCACCGCCCCTAATGTCTTTAAGAATTCCCTCTTGAAATCCTCCACCCGGCAGCTCACAGCATTGTCCGGCTTATGTACAAAATCCAGAGCGCCAAGTTCCAGTGCGTCCAGGGTGGTTTTCGCCCCTTCCCGGGTGTCCGTACTGGCCATCATGATCCGTGCGGTAATACGGGCTTTCCGCAGTTCATACAGAAGCTGCAGCCCATTCATCCGGGGCATATTCACATCCAGCACCACCGCATCATAGCTGTTCTTGCGCAGCAGTTCCAGCGCCTCCTGGCCGTCTCTTGCCCGGTCAGCAACCTCGAACCTTTCATCACTGCATATTATATCACACAGGACTCTTCTCATGAGTGCAGAGTCATCTACTACCAATATTTTTTTCGTCATGATCCCAGCCGTTCCCTTTTTCTATGCTTTCTCTCTTCTTCAAAAATATACTTGATTATCTCTTCCCGAACTTCCGCTTCAATATCTACGTACTGCACCCGATGCTCATAGGAATCCCTGCGGCCCTCCTGTTTTACCGAGCTGAGCACCTTGCCCACCAGTTCGTATTCCTTCTTCCTGCCGTTTATCAGAAGATTATAACTTATGTAAATCAGACTGTCCGGCTCATAGGAGTGAGTGGATAGAAAGCGGAGGCCGCCGCCGCTGATATCCAGGATAACGCTGCGCTTCAGTGGAAGCCCCGGAATCAGGTTGCTGTAGGGATCCCTCTCCTCGATGGCCCTGACCTCCTCTTCCTCCAGGTTTCGGGAATTCATTTCCAGCGCGCAGCTGAAGCGGTAATACTCCCTCCTCTGATATTTACGCAGATTACTGGTCAGTTCCACCACCAGAGTATATATATTGTTGCTCTTATAGCGGTCAATGATCCTGGCGAAACACTGGAAGAGATTGTTCCCCGCATAGATTACCAGATTATACTCCTTATCCATGGGAAGCAGAATCAGCTTGCCCTTCTCCATGGGCATCACAAGTTCTATCTGGTTCTCCGACAGGATATCCTGGATCTGGCTGGCATAGGTCCTGGGGGCTTCATTGCTCTGGTTCCTCTGGGACTCCACCATCTGAATCTCGACCTTGTTGCCCGGTTCAATAAAGCTGGAAATCATGCTGTTCATGCCTTTAACCTCCTGATTTAAATGCCGCGTTACCCCTCTGGCCTGCGCCTATATCTTCCTACCTGATATTATATGAGAAAAAAACGCCGCCATGCCACGCCTTGGCTGCCGCTCTGTCTCCTCCCGGTTCATCAGCTTCGCCGCAATCTTCTCAAATGCCTGTGTAGATTTTGCGCCCGGGCTCTGGATGGACACGGGGGTTTGCTGCATCACCGCCCGGGCCAGCAGCGGATCCTGAGGAATCATGCCCAGATAGCTGATGGGGATCTTCAGATACCTGGCCACTACAGCATCCAGCTTGTTGAAAAGCGCTTGCCCTTCCGACTCCTTCTCCACCCGGTTGGCAATCATCTTCACAGTCGTGGTATTGCGGTCATACCTGGGATGGTTACTCAGGGATTTAAGCAGGGAATAGGAATCCGTTATGGAAGTGGGCTCCGGCGTGGTCACCAGCAGAATCTCACCGCTGGCCACCAAAAATTCCAGTACCGCGTCGGAGATGCCCGCGCCGGTGTCCACTATAATTATATCAGCAATTGCGTCCAGTTCCGCCAGGTTCCGAATGATATACACCAGATAATCCCGACTTAGGTTGGACATGCCCGCAATCCCTGACCCGCCGGAGATAAAGCCCACATCCATGGCGCCCCAGGTGATGATTTCCTTGATGTTCTTCCCCTGGTAGATCAGATCGCACAGGTTGTGTTTGGGCACTGTGCCGAACATGATCTCTATGTTGGCCAGTCCGAAGTCAGCGTCCAGTATGATTACCCGCTGTCCCATCTTCCGAAACTGTATCGCCAGATTGATCGAAGTATTGGACTTGCCCACGCCGCCCTTTCCACTGGTGACGGTGATCACCCGGGCCAGCGGCCGGGACTGCTGTCCGGCTTTGATGATTCGTAATTGTTCCGCCTGGTCCATATAACATCCTCTCAAAATTATCTGTTATTGCTTTCCCCCGCCCAGCAACTTTTTCACTGTACTTTGGGGATTGAACACCTCGATATCGTCCGGCACATTCTGTCCGTAGGTCACATAGGCGATGCTTGCGTCCGTGTATAGACGCATGTTTAACAGATTTCCCAAAGCCTCCGTCTCATCCAGTTTGGTAAAGATCAACTGGTAGTCCGCAATCTGACGGTAACTGTCCGCAATTTTTATCAAATCTCTGTACTTTGTGGTGGCGCTCAGCACCAGATAAAAACAGCACTCCGCCGACTGCCGCATCTGCGCCAGCAGACGCTTCAGATTGCCAAGCTGTTCCCTGTTCTGGGGGGAATGCCCCGGCGTATCTACCAGGATATACTCATAGTCCTGAAAATCCTGAATGGCCGTGGCAAGTTCATCCTCCGTGTACACCACACGGAATGGGACCATCAGAATATTGGCGTAAGTGCGAAGCTGTTCCGCTGCCGCAATACGGTAGGTGTCCAGAGTCAGCAGCGCCACCTGTTTTTTCTGCTCCACCACATAACGGCTGGCTATCTTGGCGATAGTAGTGGTCTTTCCCACGCCGGTAGGCCCGATAAAGGTGAGGATCCGGGGTCTCCGGGTCACTTCCGTCTCTTCCTCCGTCTTGCCGAACTTCAGAATCATGCGCTGGTATATGGTGGCCAGCACATAATCAAAGGGCATGTTGGGCTTCTGGATCTTGTCAATCTCCTCCATGACTTTGGCCAGATATTTGCCGTCCACTTCGTTTTCCAGCATGGTATCATAGATCAGTTTGCGGAACTTGGTCAACTCGTCGTTCTGATCCACATCCTCTGCCGTCTCAGGCGCCTGCTCCCGCTGGGACTGCGCTGCCTCACCCGGGCGTGCCTCGCCTGCCGGCCCATCCTGCCTTTCCGTCCCGGGCTGCCTCTCCTCTGATGGAAGAACCTGTCGCCCCTGCATCTGGCTTTCCAACAGGCTCTGTAGATTCTCCAGCTTTTCCTCTATACTCCGGGCGGCATCGGAAGCCGGAGCAGGAGGGACCGCCGGTTTTCTTCTGGCAGCCGCCGGGAGCGCCGCAGTCTGCACAGGTTCCCGCCTTATGTGAGAACTGCGCTGGGACTCCTCCTCCATAGCGACAGTCACCTCCGTCAGCTTCGGACGGAAAGAGGCAAACAGCCCTTTGGGCTTTACCTGCCTGACACTCATGATGACTACGCCACTGCCCAACTCCTTCTGCGCCGCTTCCGTGGCTTCCGCCTCTGTTTTCCCCGTAAACTTTTTTATAATCATTATGCTGTC
Source organism: Lachnospiraceae bacterium (assembly GCA_022797535.1). Lineage (GTDB taxonomy): Bacteria > Bacillota > Clostridia > Lachnospirales > Lachnospiraceae > Acetatifactor. Next base: position 46,732 of record JAAWKU010000008.1, read on the forward strand.
ACCATCCCTACTGACTGTAATTCAATATCGGATTCGATCTCGTTGTAGGACACTACCACCAGATCCTTGTAATAGTCCTCCGTCAGACGCTTGAAATACATTCTGACAATGGGGGACGTAATGATGATGGGACTTTTTCCCATATTCTCCAGCTTTTGCAGTTCATTCCCCACAGAATTCAGAATGGCTTTGGACCGGGCAGGATCCAGGTTCAGGTAGGCTCCTGTCTCCGTCTGCTTGATACTGCCCATAATTTCCTGCTCAATCTTGGGATCCAGAGTCACCACGCTGCTGGTTTCATTAGCCGGGAAGAATCTGCGGGAAATGGCGCGCTTCAGGCTCTGCCGCACATATTCCGTGAGAACGTCCGTATCTCTGGTGGTGGAGCCATAGTCTGCAAGCGTTTCCATAATGGTGAGCATATCCCGGATAGAGATACCCTCGCCAAGCAGGTTCTGCAACACCTTCTGGATCTCGCCGATCCCCAGCAGCTTGGGAACCAGTTCCTCCACCAGCGTGGGATTGGTCTCCTTCATATTGTTGATCAGGTTCTGCACGTCCTGTCTGGTCAGGAGTTCGGAAATGTACTGCCTGATGATCTCCGTCAGATGGGTAGCTATGATGGAAGGAGGATCCACCACCGTGTACCCCAGGCTTTCCGCCCTCTCCCGCTGACCCTCTGTAATCCAGATCGCGGGAAGGTGGAAGGAAGGCTCAAAGGTGGGAATGCCTGTGATCTCCTCCTCCACATAGCCAGGATTCATGGCCATGTAATGGTCAAAAAGGATCTCGCCTTCGCTGACCTGTATTCCCTTCACCTTAATAATGTACTGGTTGGGATTTAGCTGGATATTATCACGCAGTCTGATAATGGGAACCACGGTTCCAAGCTCCAGCGCCATCTGCCGCCGGATCATTACCACCCGGTCCAGCAGGTCGCCTCCCTGGTTCACATCCGCCAGAGGGATGATGCCGTAACCGAACTCCAACTCGATGGGATCCACCTGCAACAGGCTGTTCACGTTCTCCGGCTGGCGGATTTCCTCGGCCGCCGCTTCCTCCGTGTCCACCGCCGTCTCCGTGGCCGCCGTTTCCAGATTGGCCGCAATCCCCCGGCCGCCCACCACAAACAGCAGACCCATGCCCACAAACAGGATGGTGTTCAGATCAGTGGCAAAGCCAAGGACGGACAGGGTGGCTCCCACGAAATACATCACCTTGGGGATACCAAAGAGCTGCTTGATAATAACGGGGCCGAACTCCGCCTCCTTTCCGCCCTTAGTCACCAGAATACCGGTGGACAGGGAAATCAGCAGGGAGGGAATCTGGCTCACCAGGCCGTCACCGATGGTCAGGATTCCATAATTGTCCAAAGCGCCGCCGATATCCATTCCCTTTCGCAGCATACCCATGGCTATGCCGCCGATCAGGTTGATGGCCGTCAGCAACAGGCCCGCTATGGCGTCTCCCTTTACATACTTTACCGCACCGTCCATGGAACCGAAAAAGCTGGATTCCAGCTGGATCTTTTCTCGCCGTATCTTAGCCTCCTCATCAGTAATGGCGCCGGTATTCAGATCCGCGTCAATGGCCATCTGCTTTCCGGGCATGGCATCCAGCGTAAATCTTGCCGTAACCTCAGCCACACGCTCGGAACCCTTGTTGATTACCAGGAATTGGATCAGGATCAGAATGATGAAAATAATGGAACCCACGATCAGATCCCCGCCTCCCACAAACTGTCCAAAA
>JAAWKU010000122.1 GCA_022797535.1 Lachnospiraceae bacterium
TGCTCCTTGGTCTGAGCCATAACACCGTCGGTGGCAGCTACCACCAAGATAGCGCCGTCCATCTGTGCGGCACCGGTGATCATGTTCTTTACATAGTCAGCATGGCCCGGGCAGTCCACATGTGCATAGTGCCTCTTTTCGGTCTGATACTCAACATGCGCGGTGGAAATGGTGATACCACGCTCTCTCTCTTCAGGAGCCTTGTCGATGTTCTCGAAATCTACCTTCTCATTGCCGGATACTCTCTCAGCCAGAACCTTGGTGATGGCTGCGGTCAGAGTGGTTTTGCCATGGTCAACGTGACCAATGGTACCAATGTTACAATGGGGCTTGGTTCTTTCAAATTTAGCTTTAGCCATTATTGTAGTCCTCCTTAATAAATATACTGGTTTTTGGTTGCGCCAAAGTGGGATTGCGCCACCCTGGCGCTTTTAACTTGGCTAACTCTGATTATATTAGATAACCAGAGGTTTTTCAAGTCATTTTTCACGAAAATACAAACTATTTTCCTTTTTCTGACAGAACCTTTTCCTGTACGTTCTTGGGCACCTGCTCATATTTGTCAAAGAACATGGAGTAGTTGCCGCGGCCCTGAGTCTTGGAGCGCAGATCCGTGGAATAACCGAACATTTCCGCAAGAGGCACAAACGCACGCACCATCTTGCCGCCGCCGATATCGTCCATGCCTTCCACACGTCCGCGGCGGGAATTCAGATCGCCGATCACATCGCCCATATACTCCTCGGGCATGGTCACTTCCACCTTCATAATGGGCTCTAACAGCACGGGGTTAGCCTTGTGCATGGCCTCCTTGAACGCCATGGAACCGGCGATGTGGAATGCCATCTCAGAGGAGTCAACCTCATGGTAAGAACCGTCATATACATTGGCATGCACGCCCAGCACCGGGAATCCGCCCAGAATACCTGCCTGCGCCGCCTCCTTGATGCCTGCGCCAACCGCGGGAATATACTCCTTGGGTATAGCGCCGCCCACCACGGTGGTCTCAAACAGCAATGTGGGAGGCTCGTTTATCAGAATATTCGCCTTGGGGTCAAACTCAAACTTCTCACAGTTGGCCTCCAGAGGCGAGAACTTAACTTTACAATGGCCGTACTGTCCACGTCCGCCGGACTGCTTCGCATACTTGGAGTCCACTTCCACTTCCTTGGTGAACGCTTCCTTGTAAGCAACCTGAGGAGCGCCTACGTTGGCCTCCACCTTGAACTCACGCAGCAGACGATCCACAATGATCTCCAGATGCAACTCGCCCATACCTGCGATAATGGTCTGGCCTGTCTCCGGATTGGTGTGGGCCCGGAAAGTAGGATCCTCCTCTGCCAGCTTCGCCAGCGCCTCGCCCATCTTGCCCTGTCCCGCCTTGGTCTTGGGCTCGATTGCCAGTTCGATTACGGGCTCCGGGAACTCCATGGACTCCAGGATCACCGGATGCTGCTCATCGCAGATGGTATCGCCGGTGGTGGTGAACTTAAAGCCCACTGCCGCCGCGATATCCCCGGAGTATACCTTATCCAGTTCCGCGCGCTTGTTGGCGTGCATCTGCAGAATACGTCCCACACGCTCCTTCTTGTCCTTAGTAGCGTTCAGCACATAGGAACCGGAGTTTATGGTACCGGAATACACACGGAAGAACGCCAGCTTACCCACGAAGGGATCAGCCATGATCTTGAATGCCAGAGCGGAGAAAGGCTCTTCATCGGAAGAATGTCTCTCCACCTCATTACCATCCAGATCCGTGCCCTTGATGGCAGGGATATCGGTAGGAGCGGGCATATATTCCAGAACAGCATCCAGAAGTTTCTGCACGCCTTTGTTGCGGTAAGCAGAACCGCAGCATACCGGTATAGCGGTACATTCACAGGTCGCCCTGCGCAGGGCTTTCTTCAGATCCTCCACAGAAGGCTCCTCGCCCTCCAGGTACATCATCATCAGATCATCATCCAGTTCACAGATCTTCTCGATCAGTTCGCTGCGGTACAACTCCGCATCGTCCTTCATCTCTCCCAGATCATCGGTGACGGTGATGTTCTCACCCTTGTCATCGTTGTAGATATAGGCCTTCATCTCAAACAGGTCGATGATGCCTTTAAACTCGTCCTCCTTGCCGATGGGCAGCTGCAACACAATGGCGTTCTTGCCCAGACGGGTCTTGATCTGCTCCACAGCGCCGTAGAAATTAGCGCCCAGGATATCCATTTTGTTGATAAATGCCATACGGGGTACGTTGTAGGTGTCAGCCTGACGCCATACGTTCTCGGACTGAGGCTCCACACCACCCTTCGCACAGAATACACCGACAGCGCCGTCCAGTACACGCAAGGAACGCTCTACTTCAACAGTAAAGTCAACGTGGCCAGGAGTGTCAATGATGTTGATACGGTGCTCTAACGCGCCTTCAGCGGGCTTGGTTTCTTTTTCCAGAGTCCAGTGACAGGTCGTGGCAGCCGAAGTGATGGTGATGCCTCTCTCCTGCTCCTGCTCCATCCAGTCCATGGTAGCAGTGCCTTCATGAGTATCACCGATCTTGTAGTTGACGCCAGTGTAATACAGGATACGCTCGGTCAATGTGGTCTTGCCCGCATCGATATGGGCCATGATACCTATATTCCTGGTTCTCTCTAAGGGATATTCTCTTCCAGCCAAGATTTTTTCCTCCTTTTTTATTTTGTAATGCCGCAGCGGACAGGAACTTTCCCCGCCCCGCATCGGGCCGCAGCCCATGCCTACGCTGCTTCTAGAAACGGTAGTGCGCAAACGCCTTGTTTGCCTCTGCCATCTTGTGTACATCCTCTTTTCTCTTTACCGCGGCACCCGTGTTGTTCGACGCGTCGAGAATCTCGTTGGCAAGTCTGTCGATCATGGTCTTCTCGCCTCTCTTGCGGGAGTACATAGTCAACCAGCGCAGACCCAGTGCCTGACGTCTGTCAGCTCTCACCTCGATGGGCACCTGATAGGTGGCGCCACCGATACGCCTGGCCTTAACCTCCAGAGAAGGCATGATGTTGTTCATGGCCTCTTCAAATACCTCCAGGGCGGGCTTGCCAGACTTTGCCTCAACCTTTGCAAATGCGCCGTATACAATCTTCTGTGCTACACCCTTCTTACCATCCAGCATGATGTTGTTGATAAGTTTGGTCACCACTTTGTTATTGTATAAAGGATCTGCCAATACATCTCTTTTTTGAATATGTCCTTTACGTGGCACGTTTCTTCCCTCCTTAACAATTTAGTTTCGTTAATTCATCGGTACTCACATGTGTTTCCCCAAGTGTTCGTGCGGTATATCTGTAGTCCAGAATTCCAACACTTTTCTTAGTTTCGTTGTTGTGGTCCGAGACGCTGCATACGCAGCATCTGAGGATTGCACCCGCAGGATGCGTCTCCTCCTTTTCCAATTACTTACCGCCGGTCCGGCAGATGTTTATTCTCAGCATCCGTAAAACGCCTTATTTCTTAGCGTCCTTGGGCCTCTTGGCGCCGTACTTGGAACGAGCCTGCCTTCTGTTAGCGACTCCCGCAGTGTCCAGGGTACCACGGATGATGTGGTATCTGGTACCGGGCAGGTCCTTCACCCTGCCGCCCCTGATCAGCACTACGCTGTGCTCCTGCAGGTTGTGGCCCTCGCCGGGAATGTAGCTGGTAACTTCAATCCCGTTGGAAAGGCGTACTCTGGCGATCTTTCTGAGCGCAGAGTTAGGCTTCTTGGGGGTTGCTGTCTTAACAGCGGTGCAAACGCCCCTCTTCTGGGGGGAGGAAGTGTCCGTAGCCTTCTTGTGCAGGGAGTTGTAACCCTTCTGCAAAGCGGGAGCGGTGGACTTCTTCACCGATGTCTGACGGCCCTTTCTTACTAACTGGTTAAATGTTGGCATTCTGTTTCACCTCTTTCTAAAAATGTGATTTGTACCGCGCGCACAGGACTCAGTCCCTGTTGTCCACAAAAAAAGCATCCGTGCGCATGCTATATTAGTATAGCCACCTTCGGATGCTTTGTCAACAAAATTTTTCGATTTTTTCAGCATTTCGGACATGTTTGTGAAAAAAAACAAAATTCGCCCCCGCTTATCGCTCCAGCAGAATGTCCAGATATCTTTTCAGTGCGTCCCGCCAGTCCGGCAGCCTTTCAAAACCATTCTCCTCCAGCTTGTCCTTGCTCATGCGGCTGTTGGCGGGACGGCTGGCCTTTGCGCCGTATTCCGCAGTGGATACCGGTTTGACTGTCATGGAGATACCCGCCTCCTCAAAAATGGCGCGCGCGAAATCATACCAGGAGCAGATTCCCTCATTGGTGGCATGATAGACGCCGTACTTATCCGTGAGCACCATATCCACCAGCAGCCGGGCCAGGTCATAAGTATAAGTAGGAGAACCGAACTGATCGTTTACCACCGTGATGACGTCATGATTTTCGGACAGTTTCAACATGGTTTTCACAAAATTCCTGCCGTTTACGCCAAACACCCACGCGATCCGCACGATAAAGTATTTCTCCAGCAGTTCCTGTACCGCCAGTTCCCCCTCGTACTTGGTCCGTCCGTAGACGCTTTGGGGGGCCTTTTCATCCTCCGGCTCCCAGGGCTTCTCTCCCTGGCCGCTGAACACATAATCCGTACTGATATAGATCATCTTGATATCCAGATCCCTGCACACTTTTGCGATATAGCGGGGGCCGTCCGCATTCACCCGGCGGCACAGATCCTCGTTCTCCTCCGCCGCGTCCACGGCCGTGTATGCGGCGCAGTGGATCACCGCGTCCGGCGATTCGCCGCGTATGACCCGACTTACGCTGGCCTCATCAGTGATATCCATCTCCTGGATGTCCACGCCCACTGCTTCTATCCCTCTCTTCTCCAACTCCTTCACCACGTCATGGCCAAGCTGGCCCCTTACGCCGGTCACAAAAACCCTCATCTCATCCATTCCTTTCTTGCTTTTCTAAGTCTCCCCTTTATAAGTCTCTTCTTTATAAGTTGCTCCTTTTCGGAAAAGCGTTTCCATTAACATTCGCGCATACCCAAAAAACGTTGTATATATCCCCATGCGCCGTAAACACCCATTTTTCATCAAAAGGTGTTACCTCCTGTTTTAGAGGTAATGATTACCCCTTGCCCGGGGATCTACACCCGGCTGCCTAAATCCCTGACAACACTTAGCTTCCGCCTGTTTCTGTCCGATTATACCGGCATCTGCACATAAATAGCACATGGCAATTTTGTTATCGTCAAATATACCACAAATCTGTAAAAAAAGACAGGGATATCTTGAAAAAAGGTTCAACTTTTTTTATAATGAGGAAAGAACAATGGCAGACGCAGTACTCTGATAGAGGAGAGGGGGCAGGGCCGTATGCCAGAGCCAAATCATAAATATCTGGCGGGCCTGGTCGTCCGTTTCAGACAAAGGGATGTCGGCGCCTTTGCCGAGTTGTACGACCTTACCTATAATAAAGTATATAATTACGCCCGGCAATATCTGAAGGACGAATATCTGGCCCAGGACGCATTACAGGAAGTCTATTTGGCCGCCTTCCGCAACATAGACAAGCTCAGTGATCCTGCACTGTTCACTGCCTGGCTGAACCGGATTTCCCTGCATGTGTGCTACGATATCTGTCAGAAACAATACGGCCGCCAGGAATTGCCCGGCCAGGAGCTGCTGGAACTGGTGCGGGACCGGCGCCCCGGCTGTGATCCGGAAGCCACGGCTCTACGCGGCGACGAGTTCAGACGGCTCCGCCAGGCTATGGAGGAGCTGCCTTTCCATGAGCAATCTGCGCTTTCCATGCGCTTTTACGGCGGCATGAAACTGGAAGAGATCGCCCGCGCCATGAAAATAAGCCGCAGTACCGTCAAGCGCTATATCGCCTCCGGCAAAGAACATCTGGCCCGAAAACTGAAAGGATGAACTCCTAGAAAGGTCCTGTCCATACACTGTATGAATAAAAGTGTTTTGAAAAAAATAATTTCATATGGCATGTGTATCGTGCTGCTCACAGGCTGCGGGGACGCCACTTCCATATCTGTCCCTTCTGCCGGGGACCCTTCTTTGGAGCAGTCTGATCTTCTGGGGGCTCTGCAGATCGGCGCCACCAGTTCCCCCCAGGACACGGGGCGAACGGACGCCCCTTCCCAGGAGTCTACTCCCGCACAGGAATCCACTGTTACCCCTGCCCCCACGGCAACGCAGGAACCCAATGCCACCCCTGCCCCCACGGCAACGCAGGAACCCACGCCGTCTCCCACGCCCTTCGTACCGCTTCGGGACAATACTCCCTATTGCCCCTCTCCTGTGGCTTCCGGTACAGTGACCTACGGCAATGACGTGACCACCATCGACGCCTCCAATCTGGAACAGGGATATATCATGGCCAATTACACCGGCACATGCCCCAAAGTCAAGCTGCAGATTATCGGACCCGACTCCCACACCAGCACCTACAACCTGAATTCCACGGAGTTTCAGGCATTTCCTCTGACTGCGGGGGACGGCAGCTACACCGTCACAGTCAATGAAAACATCCAGGGTAAAGACTATATTGTCAGCTATGAAGTGAGCCTGGATGTGGCTCTGGACGACCCCTTCAGCCCCTACCTTTCCCCCAGTTCCTATGTTTATTACAATGAGGATACCCGCGCGGTGGAACTGGCGGCGGAATTGTGTGAAACTGCCGCTTCCGATCTGGACTGTGTGTCCGCCATTTACAACTATATTATTGAAAATATAGAATACGACTACGATCTGGCAGGCCAGATTACCAGCGGCGCTCTGTCCAGTTACATTGCGGATATCGACGCCACTCTGGCGGACGGAAAAGGCATCTGTCTGGATTATGCCGCCCTGATGGCCTGCATGCTGCGCACACAGCGCATCCCCACCCGCCTGGAGGTGGGTTATGCCTCCCTCTCCTACCATGCCTGGGTCAGCGTCTATCTCACGGACGTGGGGTGGGTGAACGGCATCGTGGAATTTGACGGCTCCAGTTGGAGCCTGATGGATCCCACCTTTGCCGCCAGCAACAGCGAGGAAGAAGTGAAAGAATTCATCGGCGACGGCTCCAATTATACCGTCAGGTATATTTACTAATGCAATACCGCAGGCAAGCCTGCGGTATGCAGGAAAGAGGTTATCTTGGAACTGCGTTCCAAATACCGATTATGGCAATACCGCAGGCAGGCCTGCGGTATGCAGGAAAGAGGTTATCTTGGAACTGCGTTCCAAATACCCATTATAGCAATACCGCAGGCAGGCCTGCGGTATGCAGGAAAGAGGTTAGTATGAAAGCGAAAAGGACACTCACACAGACTGAGATCACCACATTTTGTTCCCAGACTGCCATGCTGATTCAGGCCGGGATCACGCCAGTGGAGAGCATGGGCATTCTGCTCAGCGACATGAAGAACGATCAGGGACGCGAAATCCTCCAGGGCATCTGGGATGTGTGTAAAAAGGGGAGCAGCTTCCATGAAGCTCTGGAGAGCGTGGGCGTCTTTCCTGACTACTGCCTGCGGCTCATCGCTCTGGGCGAAGAATCCGGCAAGTTGGACAGCTGCCTGCATTCTCTGGCTACCTATTACGAAAAGGAAGAAAACATCCGCAAAAACATAAAGCAGGCCGTCTCCTACCCCCTGATTATGATCGTCATGATGTTTGTGGTCATCTATGTGCTGATGAGCAGGGTACTGCCCATCTTCAGCCAGGTGTTTGCGGAACTGGGCAGCGACATGGGAGGACTGGCCTCCTCCCTGATGAACCTGGGCAACACCTTAAACCGCTATTCCGGCGTGCTGCTGGGGATCATCTGCCTGTTTCTGGCGCTGTATTTCGCCTTTACCCGCATCCCCGGACTGAAAAGGCTGAACACCCGCTTTCTGAACTGGTTCCCCCCCACCAGGGACTTTTTCGAGAAATATGCCTGCCAGCGCTTCGCCAGCGGACTGGCCATGACTTTCAGCAGCGGCATTGACACCTACAGCAGCCTGGAGATGGTGGCGGAACTGGTGGGGAATCTCAGGATGCACGACCAGATCCTGGCCTGTAAGGAGCGGCTTCGCCAGGGGGATAATCTGTCTGAGGCCCTGGTGGACTCTCAGATATTCAGCAATGTACATTCCCGCATGGTAGCCATTGGTTTCCGCAGCGGCAATATTGACACGGTGATGCAGAATATTGCCGACTCCTACGAGAAAGAGACCGATGAAAGAATGCAGTCCATCATTGCAGTGTTGGAACCCACACTGGTGATCATCCTGTCCGTCATCGTGGGCCTGATCCTGCTGTCCGTGATCCTGCCCCTGATGGGCATCATGTCCAGTATCGGCTGACAAGGAGGAAGTTATGCGCGTCAATCGTTTTGAACCCAATCCCCTGGGCTTTGTGCCCCGCCTGATCAGCCTTCTCCCTCTGCTGACGGGAGTGCTGATTCTGCTTTTGTTCCTTGGGGGCATACAGTCTGTCAGCGACACCACCGCCGCCAAACAGCTGGAGAGTCTGGAAACTGCCCTTTCCCGAAGCATTGCCCAGTGTTATGCCGTGGAAGGGATGTATCCCCCCAGTTTAAAGTATCTGGAAGAACATTATGGCCTGACCTATGACCGGGGAAAATTCCTGATTGATTATCAGTCCGTGGGAGCCAACCTGATGCCAGAAGTGACGGTGCTTTCCATAAAATAAGGTTTTAGAATCCCAGGGGCCGTCCCGGCCGGGAGCAGGGGAGGTATACTATGCAAGTAAAACAGGAAAGAAACCATATCGTGGATGTGCTGTTTGTTCTGGCGCTGTTCGTGGTTTTTACCTTGTCCGCACTGGTCCTGGTGATCCTGGGGGCCAATGTATACAGGCAGACCGTCAGCTACATGGACGAGAATTATGAAGCCCGCACCGCCTACTCCTATCTGACGGAAAAAGTGCGCCAGAACGATATATATGGCAGCGTCTCCGTGGGGGAACTGGAAGGTACCAGGGCCCTGATACTGACCCGGGAAATCAATGACGCTACCTATGCCACCTACCTTTACCTCCACCAGGGAAGCCTTCGGGAGCTGTTCATACGCCAAGGCAGCGATATCGGCTCCGACCCTCTGTCCGCAGGCCGGGCAATCCTGCCCCTCAGAGACTGGGAGCCCGAGATGGCAGACGAACGTCTGCTGCGCATCGACCTGACCCTGGAAAACGGCGCCCATAAGCAACTGTTTATCTCCCTTCACAGCTACTAGTGTACTGACCTGATTATATCTGGCGAAACTCCGCAGAATAAATTTTCATCGGCAAGGCGGAGGAGGGAGGCGATGCGGTGGCATCGTTGACCGACGACAACGCAGTCCG
>JAAWKU010000123.1 GCA_022797535.1 Lachnospiraceae bacterium
CCCGCACCGGAAAAATAATCCTTCAGAGCGTTCATCGCAGTCAGGGAATACCGGCTTATCGGGGCAGTCTGGAACTGCTGTGGACGGAAGGGGGAATGGTGCTGGTCAATGAACTGCCCCTGGAGGAGTACCTATACAGCGTAGTGCCCAGTGAAATGCCTGCCTCCTATCCCCAGGAGGCGTTGAAGGCCCAGGCCATCTGTGCCCGGACCTACGCATATACCCATATGCAGCGCGCAGGATACGAGGCGTTAGGCGCTCATGTGGACGATAGTTCTTCCTATCAGGTATACAATAACATTCTGGAGCAGGAAGAGGCCACCGCCGCAGTGAAGGCCACTTATGGCCAGCTGCTGGTGCGGGAGGATGGCGTGACGCCGGCGGAGACCTATTATTATTCCACCTCCTGGGGATATGGCAGCGACGCCCATGTATGGAAAACCAGTGCGGCAGACAGCTACGGATATATTGTGCCCAGACATCTGAACCGGGGAGAGATGGGCCGGGTGCTGACAGGGGCGGTGGTGGAAACTGCCGGGGAGGCTGTGGGGCCGGAGGAATTGACTCAGGAAGAAATCTTTGCCGCCGCTATCCGCAGCACCGACCCCGGAGATTTTGAGGCCGGGGAGGGATGGTACCGCTGGACCTACACGGTAAAGACGCTGGATCCCGCCAGAATCCTGGAGCGGCTGCAGGACCGCTGCGATACCAATGACCGACTTGTTCTGACCCGGGATGGGGAGGACTATGTCAGCAGCCCTGTTAAGTCCTTCCGGGAGATTCGGAATCTCACCGTGCTGGCCAGAGGGGCCGGAGGCGTGGCGGACGAATTGCTGATCGAGACGGACCAGGATACATATAAAGTTATTTCAGAGAATACAATCCGATATGTACTGTGCGATGGCGAGACCCTGGTGCGGCGGCAGGACGGCAGCCAGGTGGCCGCAAAAACTCTGCTGCCCAGCGCTTTTTTTACCATAGAGATTGCGAAAGAGGGGGAGACTGTGGTAGGATATAACCTGACTGGCGGCGGCTTTGGCCACGGCGTGGGCATGAGCCAGAACGGGGCCCGATCCATGGCGGCGGAAGGGTACGGCGCCGGGGACATCCTGCGGTTTTTCTATGAAGGATGCAGCGTGAAGGAGATATATTATGATGGGGAAGCTGATTAAAATCGGCATACATTTCGGCAATAAGATGAGCGAAAAAAATATCAGTGCCTATGCGGCAAGCACGGCATTCTTTATCTTCCTGTCTCTGGTGCCCATGCTGATGGTGATCTGCACCATGATCCCGTACACGCCGCTGACGGAGGAGAATCTGACGCTGGCCATCACAGAGGTGACTCCCAATCAGATTGATGCCATGGTGACGGAACTGATTCACGATGTGTATCGCAGAGCTTCCTCGATCCTGCCTCTGGCGGCTCTGGTGATGATCTGGACTGCCGCCAAGGGCTTGATGGCCCTGATGAGCGGACTGAATGCCATCAACGGCGTGCAGGAGCGAAGGAATTATTTTGTGGTGCGCTTTATCGCGGCCGTCTACACGGTGGTTATGCTGATCGCCACCGTGATTTCCCTGGTGATCATGGTGCTGGGCAGCAAGCTGGTGGATGTGGTGCTTGCCAAGGTCCCTCAACTGGAGGTGTTGTTTTCACTGGTGGTTAATCTGCGGTTTATATTTTCCTGGATTGTGCTGACTCTGTTGTTTGCGGCGGTATACACATATGTGCCCAGCAGGAAACTCCGTTTTCGGGAACAGATACCGGGGGCCAGTTTTACGGCAGTAGTATGGAGTATTTTTTCCTGGGGGTTCTCTATTTATCTGAATCTCAGTGGCTCTTTCAGTATCTATGGCAGCCTGTCCCTGATCATTATCGCCATGATCTGGATGTACTTCTGCATGTATATCATCCTGGTGGGGGCATATTTGAACTGCTTTTTCAATCCGGTGAACAAGGTGCTGGTGGACCGGAAGGGGCGGCAGCTGGAGAGCCTGGAGGAATGAAAATATATTGAATAAAGCAGGAGATTTCGACAGGGAGCGGATTCTTTTGCGGAAAGCCATAAAAGAGCTAAAAAGCGCTTGACATTTTGGGGAGAAGCCTCTAGAATAGTCACAGTGAGAGATACAAAGGCGATGAAAGTGCAAAGTAGGGCGTCATTTTCGCACAGAGAGGGGAAGCCACCGGCTGCAAGTTTTCCTGCGTTCAGATGATTGCATGAATTTCCCACCGGAGCCGCCGGGGTGAATCCTGCTGCCATATGGTAGGCGGTAGTCCTGGACGCAGACGTGCGTTACACGTATCTGAGAGTCCTGTCCGTATCGGACGGGGAATGTGGGTGGTACCGCGGAAAGAAGATTTTTTCGTCCCATGTGCAGGAGACTGTACATGGGACTGTTTTTGTATGACGGGACTGAAAACAGCATATTTCCGGGCGGGGCGGCCGGGTCCCGGCGCCGGCAGGGAATATGCGGAATATTAAATGCAGGAGGATATGGATATGAGCGACAGGTTAGCAAACATCAGGCAGGAGATTCTGGACGGTATAAAAGAGCGCGCCAATTCCAGAGCGGAAGCATTTGAACTGCGCAAGCAGTTCTTGGATTCCAAGACAGGCAAAATCGGCCAGTTGATGAAGGAGATGAAGAGCATTGCGCCCGAGGAGAGGGCCGGCTTTGGCAAGAGCGTCAACGAGTTGAAAGAATGGGCGCAGCAGCGGTTTATGGAACTGGATGAGAAGATGAAGGAGAGGGAGCTGCAGCGGCGTTATGAGTCCGAGCGCATTGATGTGACCATGCCTGCCCGGAGCGTGGAGACGGGCAACCTGCATCCCGTCACCCAGATTCGCAACCAGCTTATGGATATCTTCGTGGGCATGGGCTTTGAAGTGGCCGAGACCCGGGAGATCGAGAACGACTATTATAACTTTGAGGCGTTGAATATCCCCAAAGATCATCCCGCCAGGGATATGCAGGATACTTTTTATCTGTCCCCGGAGTTTTTGCTGGCTACCCAGACCAGCGCGGCCCAGATCCATACCATGGAGAAGAAGAAACCGCCGATCAAGATTGTGGCTGCGCCGGGAAAGGTGTTCCGCTCGGATGATGACGCCACCCATTCTCCCATGTTTCATCAGATGGAGGGGCTGGTGGTAGATCGGAAAATTACTCTTTGCGATCTGAAAGGCATGTTGGAACTTTTTGTGAAAAAGATTTTCGGAGAGGATACCACCACCCGGCTGCGTCCCTCCTATTTCCCCTTCACGGAACCTTCCGTGGAAGTGGATGTGAGCTGCTTTTCCTGCGGCGGCAAGGGCTGTAAGCTGTGTAAGGGCACAGGCTGGATTGAACTTCTGGGCGCAGGCATCGTGAATAAGAAAGTGCTGGAAAACTGCGGAATTGATTCGGAGCAGTACAGCGGCCTGGCTTTCGGCATCGGCCTGGACCGCACCGCCATGCTGAAATACGGCATCAACAATGTGAAACTTCTGTTTGAGTCCGATCTGCGGGTTTTGCGGCAGATTGACGATAATTAAGGGATTGGCGGCCAGGGCACAGAAAATAGTGGATAACCGTATCTCCCCAGGCGTGGCGGCTGATATAAGGACGGCAGGACGGCCATAAATGGACGGCCTACCCGTGTATTGCCGGGAGAATGCGGAACGGAATCAGGAGGGATAATATGTTAGCACCTTTGAGTTGGTTAAAGGATTATGTGGAGATTGACGTGACACCCCGGGAACTGGAGGAAAAACTTTTTTCCTGCGGTTTTGAGGTGGAAGAACTGCATCAGGTGGGAGAGGCAGTCAGCAATGTGGTGGTGGGTTTGGTGGAGACCTGTGAACCCATTCCCGATACCCATCTGCATGTATGCCGGGTAAATGCCGGCGGCCATGGCACATTCCAGGTGTGCTGCGGCGCGGACAATGTGCAGGCGGGAGGAAAATACCCGCTGGCGCTGGCTGGGGCCACGGTGTATATGACGGCCAAGGACCACAAGACCGTGGAAGGCGTCATGACGATCAAGAAAGGGAAGCTGCGGGGCTATGATTCTGAGGGAATGCTGTGCTCCGGCGTGGAACTGGGGGTGAGCGAAAGCCTGTTCCCCGGCGCGGGCTACAACGGCCTGTTGGCGCTGCCCCAGGACGTGGAGCCTGGAGCGGACGTAAAACCCATCCTGGGACTGGACGACTGGATTTTTGACATTGCCATCACGGCCAACAGGCCGGACTGCCAGAGCATCATGGGTATTGCCAGGGAGGTGGCGGCGGTGCTGGATAAGCCTTTCCGCATGCCCGCCCTGGACTATACTGAGACAGAAGTAAAGAAAGAGGGGTTCACGGTGACAGTGGACGCCCCGGATCTGTGCCCCCGGTATATCGGCCATTATGTGTATGACGTGAATATCGGCGAATCGCCGCAGTGGATGAAGCGCAGGCTGGCTTTGATGGGTCAGGAACCCATCTCCAATATTGTGGATATCACCAATTATGTGCTGCTGGAGATGGGGCAGCCCATGCATGCCTTTGACTGTGATTACCTGGAGGGCAATGCCATCCGGGTGCGCCGCGCCGGTCAGGAGGAGCAGATTACCACGCTGGACGGACAGGAGTATACATTGAGTTCCAACAATCTTGTGATATGCGACGGCGTGAAGCCGGTGGCCCTGGCGGGGGTAATGGGGGGATTGAACTCCGAGATCCGGGAGAGCACCGGGGAAGTCTTGTTCGAGTCGGCCAAATTTGCCCGGGACAATATCCGCAAAACCTCCCGGGGACTGGGAAAACGCACGGATGCCAGCGCCAGATATGAGAAAGGCGTGGATGAGTACTTCACGGTGCACGCCATGGAACGGGCGCTGCACCTGATTCAGGAATTGGGCTGCGGCAAAGTTTCTTCCACCCATGTGGATGTGAATACGGGCAACAGCATAGAGCCCCGGGAGATGAAAGTCAGCGTCAGAAAGGTAGAGGATGTGCTGGGCATCGAAGTGCCGGTTCAGGAGATTCTTCGGATCATGAAAAACCTGAATTTTGCCCCCTCTCTGGAGGACGATGTATTGACCCTGCAGGTGCCTGCCTACCGGGAGGATATGGAGGATTATCCGGATGTGGCGGAGGAAGTGATTCGCATGTACGGCTATGACCATGTGGTTCCCGCTTTTATGCCCCAGGCCCAGGTGACCATGGGCGGGTTGCCCCGGAATATGCAAAAGGAGATGAAGCTCAAGCGGGCGCTGTGCGGCGCAGGGGCCTATGAGTGTATTCATTACAGCTTTTTCTCTCCTTCGGATCTGGATCTGCTGCGTCTGCCCCAGGATGCGCCGAAACGCCAGGCCATCCGCATATTGAACCCCATCAACGAGGAGTTGTCCCTGATGCGAACCACTTTGGTTCCTTCCATGTTAAATGCCATTTCTCGGAATCAGAAAAAGGGGATCCTGGAAGGGCGGCTTTACGAGATCGCCAAAGTGTTTATCCCCCAGTCTCTGCCCTTAAGCGAGTACCCGGACGAGCGGGAGACTCTGTGCATCGGCGTATTTGGCGAAGGAGAAAATTTCTTTACTCTGAAGGGCATGGCAGAGAGAGTGGCCGACACGCTGTTTGCCAGGTTTGACTATGCGCCGGAGACGGAGACCCATCTGCATCCCTACCAGGCGGCGGCCATCTTTTTAGAGGGCAGGAAAGTGGGATGTATGGGCAAGGTGGCTTACGAGGTGGCGGAGCAGTTGGATCTTCGGACTGATGCCTATGTGCTGGAGATGGATCTGCGCAGCCTGGCCGATGCCTACGACAGGCAGGCCAGCTTTTCTCCTTTGCCCAGATTCCCGGAGGAGAGCCGGGACCTGGCGCTGGTGATGGATAAGGCCGTGACCTGCGGTCAGGTGGAGGAGGCCATTCGAAATTCCTGCAGCCATATCAAGTCCATCCACCTATTTGACGTGTACGAGGGCGGACAAATTGCGGCAGGCAAGAAGAGTATGGCTTTCACCGTGGAATTTGCGCCTCGTGAGGAGGCTTTCGAGCCGGACGCTGTGGATCGCTTTGTGAAAAAGATCTTAAAGAACCTGAAAAACCAGTTGGACATTGAACTGCGGAGTTAGGAGGCAGGTGCGGAAGAGGGAATCGTATCTTCCAAGGCAGGTATGCGTTTGCTCCGTTCTCATCATAGCGGTACATCAGATGCCAAAATACGGCATCTAAGTATCGACGATGAGAGAGGGCCTGCTTATGGAATATACAATCTGCACAATTCGGTACTGGAAAAAGTAGTTTCGCTATTATCGAAATAGAATAGATAAACAGAGAGGAGCAGAGGGTATGTTAAAAAAATGCGCATGGGAGAATTATGATGAGAAGCAGCTTAAAAAGCTGGAGAAACTGAGCAAAGAATACATGGAATTCCTGGACCGGGGCAAGACCGAGCGGGAGTGTATTGACACCATCGTAAACATGATTGAGGAAGAGGGCTACCGGGAACTGGAGTCTCTGGTCAGATCCGGGGAAACTCTGAAAAAGGGCGATAAGGTGTACAGTGTCTGGATGAATAAATCCATCGCCCTATTCCGTGTGGGCAAAACCCCTCTGACAGAGGGCATGAACATTCTGGGAGCTCATATCGACAGCCCCAGGCTGGATGTGAAACAGAATCCGCTGTTTGAGGATGGGGACCACACCTTTGCCTATATGGACACCCATTACTATGGCGGCGTGAAGAAATATCAGTGGGTGACGCTGCCCCTGGCCATCCACGGTGTGGTGGTGAAAAAGGACGGAACCACCGTGGAGTTAAATATCGGGGAAAATGAGGACGATCCCGTATTTTTCGTATCCGATCTGTTGATTCACCTGGCCGGACAGCAGCTTGAGAAATCTGCCGCAAAGGTAATAGAGGGAGAGGCGCTGGATCTGATCGCGGGAACCCGGCCTCTGGTTCTGGGAGAAGAGGAGAAGGAGACGGATGAGGGCAAGCAGCGGGCAAAGAATCTGATTAAGTCCGGGGTGCTGGATATTCTCAAAGAAACCTACGATATCGAGGAGGCGGATCTGATCTCCGCGGAGCTGGAAGTGGTTCCTGCTGGCAGGGCCAGGGAGGCGGGCTTTGACCGCAGCATGATTCTGGCCTACGGACAGGACGACAGGGTCTGCGCTTTTACCTCCTTGAAGGCTATGCTGGACTTAAAGGGACATGACAGAACCGTTTGCTGTATCCTGGTGGACA
The DNA here is from genome assembly GCA_022797535.1 of Lachnospiraceae bacterium. Lineage (GTDB taxonomy): Bacteria > Bacillota > Clostridia > Lachnospirales > Lachnospiraceae > Acetatifactor. Next base: position 7,228 of record JAAWKU010000123.1, read on the forward strand.
AGGAAGAGGTGGGCTCTGTGGGAGCCACAGGCATGCGCTCCCGTTTCTTTGAGAACGCTGTGGCGGAGCTGATGAACCTGACAGGCGAGTACAGCGAATTGAATCTGCGTAGATGCCTGTCCAGGAGCGCCATGCTTTCCTCTGATGTGAGCGCGGCTTTCGATCCCGGATACAGAAGCTGCTTTGAATTGCAGAACGCAGCTTTCCTGGGCGGTGGCATGGTGTTTAACAAGTTCACCGGCTCCAGGGGCAAGTCCGGTTCCAACGATGCCAATGCGGAATATATGGCACATCTGCGCCAGGTTATGGACGAGGCCGGGATCCAGTGGCAGACGGCGGAACTGGGCAAGGTGGATGTGGGAGGAGGCGGAACCATCGCTTATATCCTGGCTTTATATGGCATGAACGTCATTGACAGCGGGGTTCCCGTGCTGAATATGCATGCTCCCTGGGAGGCCACCAGCAAGGCGGATATCTATGAAGCCTACCGGGGATACAGGGCTTTTGCGGAAAATGTGTCCATGTGACATCCCGCAGGAGGGCCGCGGGAGAGGCTTTCGCCTGCGGATATGGAGAATACAATGGAACTGAAAAAATCGGACTTTTATTTTGACCTGCCCCAGGAGCTGATCGCTCAGGATCCCCTGGAGGACCGCTCTTCCTCCAGGCTCCTGATGCTGGACAGAGGCACGGGGCAGACCAGGCATGAAATATTTCACAACATTCCCCAATATCTGCGTTCCGGGGACTGTCTGGTGCTGAACAATACCAAGGTGATTCCGGCCCGGCTGCTGGGAGAGCGGGAAGGCACGGGGGCCCATGTGGAGGTGCTACTTCTGAAGCGCCGGGAGAAGGATGTGTGGGAAACCCTGGTAAAGCCCGGTAAAAAGTGCAGGCCGGGCACAGAACTCATATTTGGAGGGGGGCTGCTGCGGGGGCTGGTGCTGGAGACCGTGGAGGAAGGCAACCGGCTGATTCGGTTTACCTATCAGGGCATCTGGGAAGAGGTGCTGGATCAGCTGGGAGAAATGCCTCTGCCTCCCTATATCACCCACAGGCTGCAGGACAAAAGCCGTTATCAGACCGTTTATGCCAGGTACGAGGGATCGGCGGCGGCGCCCACGGCGGGGCTGCATTTTACCAAAGAACTGCTTGCCCGGATCCAGGAGATGGGCGTGGGGATTGCCTATGTGACCCTGCATGTGGGGCTGGGCACCTTTCGGCCGGTGAAGGAAGAAAACGTGCTGGAGCACCATATGCACTCGGAATATTATCAGGTCACCCAGGAGGCGGCGCGGCAGATTAACGCCGCCAGGGCCGCCGGAGGACGGATCATCTGCGTGGGCACCACCAGTTGCCGGACGCTGGAGAGCGCCGCGGATGAGAGCGGCCTGGTGCGGCCGGGCTGCGGAGACACGGACATTTTTATCTATCCGGGTTATCACTTTAAGGTGCTGGACGGCCTGATTACCAATTTTCATCTGCCGGAATCCACACTGGTGATGCTGGTCAGCGCGCTGGCAGGCCGGGAACGGGTGCTGGCGGCCTATGAGGAAGCCGTTCGGGAGAGATATCGCTTTTTTAGCTTTGGGGATGCGATGCTGGTGTTGTGAGGAAAAAGAAAAGACCTGAGACAGAACATCCGCATAGAGGAAAGGCATTCTTTACTCCTTTCCCATGATGGAATTGACAATTCGTGAAGAATCATGTAAAATCTTGCTTAGAATGTATGTGGCCTGGAGGATGACTTGAATGGAAGAACGTAGAAAGTGTAAGAGAATGGACATGGAAGCCCAGCTTATGGTAAAGCGTCTGGATTCCACGGTAAAGCATGCCGTAGTCATAGACATAACCGATGTGTCCAAGTCGGGTGTGGGTTTTACCTGTGAGGATATGCTGGATATCGGCGCCGTGTATGAATGTTCGCTGGCTATATGGACCAAAGAAGTGATACACTGCTTTCTGCGGATTGTGCGGATCGAACTGGATGACTATGCGCTCTACCATTATGGCGCCATCTTTATCGGTATGTCAGAACAGGATGCCCTTCGGATCAGCGTATATGAAAAATTTTCTGAAGCGGATC
>JAAWKU010000124.1 GCA_022797535.1 Lachnospiraceae bacterium
CAGAAGCCATTGCCTCTGCCCACAGACCCCTGGAGGGAAAAAACGCTCTTCACATTGACGATTTGGCAGATTGATGTTAGAATCGAATAAAAAATTAAGGTGAGGATACAGATAGTGGCAGCATTTAATACGGAAAAGAAACCCGCAGCCCGGGAGGCGGTGCGGGAGAAGCGGCGCATTGTGGTGAAGATCGGCTCTTCCTCCCTGCAGCATGCCCAGACTGGAGACCTGGATTATATCCGCTTGGAAAAACTGGTGCGGGAGTTATGCGATATCCGCAATCAGGGCAAGGATGTGATACTGGTCACATCAGGGGCCATTGCCGCCGGAAGGAAAGCGGTGGGCATCCGGGAGATCACGGGTGAGAGCCCGGAGCGGCAGATGGCGGTAAAGCAGGCCTGCGCCGCCGTGGGACAGGCCCGTTTGATGATGATCTACCAGAAACTTTTTGCAGAATACAATCAGGTGGCGGCACAGATCCTCATGACCAAAAACACCATCGTGGATGACCTGAACCGTTTTAACGCCCATAATACCTTCTCCCAGCTTCTGGAGATGGGGGTGATCCCCATTGTCAACGAGAATGACACGGTGGCCACCTACGAAATTGAGATCGGGGATAATGATACACTTTCCGCCATCGTGGCGGCGCTAGTGGATGCAGACCTGTTGGTGCTGCTCTCCGACATAGACGGCCTCTATACGGACGATCCCCGGCAGAACCCGGATGCGGCGTTTATCCCCCAGGTGGATGAACTGACGGAGGAACTGCTGGCCATGGGAAAAGGCAGCACTGGCAGCAATGTGGGCACCGGGGGCATGAATACCAAGCTGCAGGCCGCCCGGATCGCCACCGGCTCCGGCGTGGATATGGTGATCGCCAACAGTAAGGATATCGGTATACTGCACCGGATTCTGGACGGACGGGAGGAGGGCACGCTTTTTGTGTCTCACCGGGAGGAGGGCTTTGACCTTCCCGGCTTTGTCAATCGGCTGCACAGGCAGTGAGAGGGAGGAATATCTTATGGACGAAAAGACCTTGGAACAGAAGATTGCCAGAATCAATGCCCTTTATCATAAATCCCAGGAGGAGGGTCTGACGGAGGAAGAGAAAGCCGAACAGGCGGCCCTGCGACAGGAATATGTGGCCAATGTGCGGGCCAACCTACGGGGTCAGCTGGACAGCATTACAATCCAAAAAGAGGACGGCACCCTGGAAAACCTGGGGGAGAAATACGGAGGGAAAAACCCTCCTTCCAGAGGCGGCGATTCCGCCGGTCCTGAAGAATCATGACAGGGGGCGTTATGACAGAAGCAGGTTCCTGCCAGGAGAGGAAGGCGCTGAAAAAGCAGATCCGTCGGGAAGCGCTGGCCGTCAGGGACGCTCTGTCCGAAGAAGCGCTGCGCAGGGCTTCCTGCCTGATCACGGAGCGGCTGCTGGGCCATCAGTGGTTCTACCGGGCGGATAGCCTGCTGTGTTATGTCAGCTATGGCAGCGAACTGGATACCCATGAGCTGCTCCGGGAGGCGTTGCGGCTGGGCAAACGGGTGTATGTGCCCCGGGTGCTGGAAAACCATGGGATGGATTTTTTTCAGATTGGAGCTCTGGAAGAATTGCGTCCGGGGTTTCGCGGAATCCCGGAACCGCCCAGGCGGGAAGCCGGGATATACAGGGACGGAGCATGGGATCCGGCGTCCGGGGAGGGGCAGGAACTCCTGGAGAGGACGCTGCTTTTGATGCCGGGGGTGGCCTTTGACCCTTATGGCCGCCGGCTGGGGTACGGGGGCGGCTATTATGACCGATATCTTGCGGCTCATCCCGGGTTTCTCAACTGTTCCATCGGCATAGGACACAGCTGCCAGCTGGTGGAGGAACTGCCTGTGGAGGAAACGGACTGTAATCCCTGCCAGGTGATCCTGGTTTGAGAAAAAAACAATGCAGGGACTTCCTTTTGAAAAAGATCCCGGAAGAAGTTCAAAGCCCGGTCAGGCCCGCCGGACGGGCAGACAGAAAGAGTAAGGCGTTGGAGCGCCCGTTAAACCGGGCGTACACAGCTATATATACAGGGGGTGTCATTATGGAATTAAAAGAGATGGGGAAGCGGGCCGTGGCGGCGAAATATCAGCTGCAGTGCCTGACCACAGAGGAGAAAAACAAAGCGCTCTGCCATGCGGCGGATGCCCTGATGGAACAGGCCCGGGGAATCCTGGCAGCCAATGCCCGGGACCTGGAGCGGGCCCGGGAGAACGAAATGCACCAGGGACTTTTGGATCGCCTGATGCTGGACCAGGGAAGAATCCAGGCCATGGCCCAGGGACTTCGTCAGGTGGCGGAACTGCCGGACCCGGTGGGGGAATGTATGGAGCGCTTCGATCGTCCCAATGGTCTGCATATCGAAAAGCACCGGGTGCCCCTGGGGGTCATCGGCATCATTTACGAATCCAGGCCCAATGTGACTGCGGATGCCTTTGCCCTGTGCTTTAAGGCGGGCAATGCCGTGATTCTGAAGGGGGGAAGCGACGCGCTGGCCTCCAACATGGCCATCACCTACGTGCTGCAGCAGGCTCTGAAGGACTGCGGGATAGGCGGTGACGCCGTGCAGCTGATCGGGGATCCCAACAGGGCTGTCACCATGGCCTTTATGCGGTTGAAAGAGTATGTGGACGTGCTGATCCCCAGAGGAGGGGCGGGACTGATCCGCACGGTGGTGGAAAACAGCACCATCCCGGTGATTGAGACCGGCACGGGCAACTGCCACATTTATGTGGACAAGGAGGCCGACCTGGAGATGGCCATACCCATTATCGTAAATGCCAAGACCCAGAGGATCGGGGTCTGCAATGCCTGTGAATCCCTGGTGGTCCATGAGGCGGTACGGGAAGAACTGCTGCCCAGACTGGAGCAGGCCCTGGCCGAAAAACAGGTGGAGATCCGTGGGGATGAACGGGTGTGCCACACGCTTCCCGCTGCGGTTTCCGCCACGGAGGAGGACTATGGGAGAGAGTACCTGGACTATGTGATCTCCGTAAAGACAGTGGATTCCCTGGAGGAGGCCATCTCCCATATCAACCGCTACAGTACGCATCATTCCGAAAGTATCATTACCGGCGATGCCAGGGCGGCGCAGCAGTTCCTGAGCCAGGTGGACGCGGCCTGTGTCTATGTGAATGCTTCCACCCGGTTCACGGACGGCTTTGAGTTCGGCTTCGGGGCGGAGATCGGCATCAGTACCCAGAAACTTCATGCCAGAGGGCCCATGGGCCTTAAGGAACTGACCGGCTATAAGTATCGGATCACCGGCAGCGGCCAGATCAGAGAGTAAGCGCCTTCCTGTCATAGGGAAAGGGCTGCAGCCGGCCCTGCAGAATATCCCGCTCTGCAGACCGGTGAAAGATGCCTTCGGTTTAACGTGCGGCAATTCACAGGGACAAAACTTTATCGTGCTTAAAATTTCTCTGGTACAAATGGCTTTTGATGTGCTATGATAGGAACGTAAGAAGCATATTCCCGCTTTGGAGGCGCCCGGTCTGTACACCTGTGGAACTGGGGAAAAGCAGAATAACCGCCGTAAATACATAAACGGTTTCGCGCGCCGCACGGCCGGGAATATGAGAGAAAACAGGTAAATGCCCGGGGCCGGAGGCTTTGGGCGGGGGAGACGAAAGGAGAAACAGTATGCTAAATCTAAGTATTGTAATTCCCATCGTAGTAGTTGCATTAATTATCGTTATCATTTTCCTGACCGGTTATGTGAAAGCGTCGCCGGATACCGCGCTGATCATTTCCGGAATGAGAAAGAAGCCCAAAGTTCTGATCGGTAAGGCCGGTGTGAAAATCCCGTTTCTGGAGAGGAAGGATGAACTGAATCTGCAGCTGATTCCCATTGACGTCAAGACTTCCACGGCGGTACCCACGGCGGACTACATCAATATCAGAGTAGACGCCACCGTCAATGTGAAGATCAGCGACAATGAGGAGAGACTCAAGCTGGCCGCCCAGAATTTTCTAAACAAGAAGCCCGACTATATAGGGGGTGTGGCCCGGGAGGTGCTGGAGGGCAATGTGCGTGAGATCGTGGGCAAGATGGCTCTGGAGGAAATGGTCAGCGACCGGCAGAAATTCGCGGTGCTGGTAAAGGAGAACGCGGAGCCGGATCTGGCGGCCATGGGCCTGGATATCATCAGCTTTAATGTGCAGAACTTTGTGGACAACAACAGCGTTATTGAGAATCTGGGTGTGGATAATATTGTAAAGATCCAGAAAAACGCCGCCATTTCCAGGGCAGAAAGCGAGAAGGAGATCGCCAAGGCCCAGGCCAATGCCAAGAGGGAAGCCAATGAGGCGGAGGTGAATGCGGAGTCCGAGATCGCCATCAAGCAGAATGAACTGGCTATCAAGAAGGCGGAGCTGAAGAAGGAATCCGATGTCAAGAAAGCCGAGGCGGACGCGGCCTACAAGATTCAGGAGGAGGAGCAGCGTAAAACGGTGGAGATCACCACTGCCAACGCCAACATTGCCAAGCAGGAGAAAGAAATCCTTCTCAAGCAGAAAGAGGTGGAGATCACGGAGCAGACTCTGGAGGCGCAGGTCAAGAAGAAAGCTGAGGCGGACAGGTTTGCCAAGCAGCAGCAGGCGGACGCTCAGCTGTATGAACGTCAGAGAGAGGCTGAGGCCCGGAAGTTCGAGACTGAGAAAGAGGCTGAGGCTATGAAAGCCCAGGCCGAGGCTCAGAAGTACAAGATGGAGCAGGAAGCGGAGGGTATCCGTACCAAGGGCCTGGCGGAGGCGGAGGCTATCAGGGCTAAATCCGTGGCGGAGGCGGAAGGTATTGAGAAGAAGGCGGAGGCCATGGCTAAGATGGGCGAGGCCGCCGTGCTGGAGATGTACTTCAAGGCCCTGCCCGAGGTGGTGAGGAACGCCGCCGCGCCCCTGGAGAAGGTGGAGAGAATCACTATGTACGGCGACGGCAACAATGCCAAGCTGACCAGGGACATTATCAACACAGTGAACCAGGTGACGGACGGCCTGAAGGATTCCACCGGGGTGGATCTGGCTGCCGTGCTGTCAGGATTCCTGGGCGGTAAGGTGGCAGGAGATAAAACCCCCGTACAGGTGAACCTGGTGACAGGAGAGGACAAGAGATAAAGTAGTAGCGGGGCGCTGTTTGACCGGGCAGCGCCCTGTAAAATATTTTAGGGATATGGAAAAGTATCAATAAGGAGGATTGTATTATGGAAAATGTAGTTGAACGTTTTCTGCGCTATGTGCGTATTGACACCTGTTCGGACGAGGAGAGCGGCGCTCATCCCAGCACTTCCAGGCAACACGACCTGGCCAGACTGCTGACGGAGGAGCTGCAGGCCATGGGGGCCGCAGAGGTCACCTACGACCGGGAACACTGCTATGTATACGCGACGATTCCCGCAACTCAGGGCTGTGAGGACAAGCCGGTGGTGGGCTTTATTGCCCATATGGATACTTCCCCGGCCATGAGCGGCGCAGGGGTAAACCCCAGGGTGGTCAGGAACTATGACGGGCAGGATATTGTGCTGAATCAGGAACTGGGGGTGGTGCTGCGGACGGCTGATTTCCCGGAGATCCGCAAATACCGGGGGCAGGATCTCATTGTCACGGATGGCACTACCCTGCTTGGCGCAGACGACAAGGCAGGCGTGGCGGAGATCATGGCCATGGCGGAGTATTTTCTGACGCAGCCCCACATTCCCCATGGCAAGCTGCGTATCGGCTTTACTCCCGACGAGGAGATCGGTGAGGGGCCGGACTTTTTTGACGTGGCCATGTTTGGAGCCCAGGCCGCTTACACAGTGGACGGCGGGGCTCTGGGGGAACTGGAATACGAGAATTTCAATGCTGCAGGGGCGAAACTTCATATACAGGGCTGCAGCGTGCATCCGGGATCCGCCAAGGGAAAGATGAAGAATGCCATCCTGATCGCCCAGGAGTTCCAGAGCTTGCTGCCTGTGGCAGAGAATCCCATGTATACAGAAGGATATGAAGGGTTTTACCATCTGGACAGCATACAGGGCAGTGTGGAGACCGCCCAGGCGGACTATATCATCCGGGATCATGACAGAGAGCTGTTTGAAGGGAAAAAGAAATTTTTCCTGAGCGCTGCTGCCTTCCTGAATGAGAAATATGGCGAGGGCACTGTCACAGTGGAATTGAAGGACTCCTACTACAACATGAGAGAAGTTATGGAAGGGCATATGGATTTGGTAGACAAAGCGGTGCAGGCTATGGAGGAACAGGGCATCCAGCCTGTAATCACCCCCATCCGGGGCGGCACAGATGGGGCCAGACTTTCCTTTATGGGGCTCCCCTGTCCCAATCTCTGCACTGGCGGGGAGAATTGCCACGGCAAGTTCGAATATGCCTGCGTGCAGTCCATGGAAAAGATTGTGAAGCTGCTCACAGGGCTTGTGGGGAAGTTCCTGTAAAATCTGAAAGAGATTGACTATGGTGGTCGATACAAATGACCCGCACAGTCAATAGGGTTGCTCCATATTTTCTGCCAGATGAATGCAGGGTTCCGATTTTTGATGACGTTGGAGAGATTTTGCGTTATAATAGGTTTCATGTAAAATTTTATGTAAGACAGATTAAGGGAGAAAATCAGGAAAATGTATAAGGAAGTTGATTTGGATCAAGTAGATATTAACGCAGAACCTCCAACAGAGGAACCGGCCCGTCAGTATTACTTCATGGCAAAATGCCGGAAGTGGGTGCAGGAATTTGAACAGAAAAACGGGCGCGTCCCCACCTGCTGTGTTACCACCTTCGGCTGTCAGATGAATGCCCGGGACTCGGAGAAGCTGACAGGAATTCTGCGCCGGGTGGGCTATGAGGTGACAGAGGACGAGAGGGCGGACTTTGTGATCTTCAATACCTGCACGGTCCGGGACAACGCCAATCAGCGTGTCTATGGCCGCCTGGGAGAACTGAAGAGCCATAAGAAGCACAATCCGGCCATGAAGATCGCCCTGTGCGGCTGCATGATGCAGGAACCTTCCGTGATTGAAAAATTGCGTTCCAGTTATCGCTTTGTGGATCTGGTGTTTGGCACTCATAATATTTTCAAATTGGCGGAGCTTCTCTGGAGATGCTTTCAGGGGCAGGACATGGTGGTGGACATCTGGGAGGATACGGACCGAATTGTGGAAGATCTGCCCGTGGAGCGCAAATATCCCTTCAAGTCCGGCGTCAACATTATGTTTGGCTGTAACAACTTTTGCAGCTATTGTATCGTGCCCTATGTGCGGGGCCGGGAACGCAGCCGGGAGCCGGGGGATATCCTGGAGGAGATCCGGCGGCTTGTGTCTGAGGGCGTGGTGGAGATAATGCTGCTGGGGCAGAATGTGAATTCCTATGGCAGGAATCTGTCGCAGCCAATGAACTTCGCGCAGCTTCTGCGGGAAGTGGAGAAGATAGAGGGGCTCCGGAGGATTCGTTTTATGACCTCCCATCCCAAGGATTTGTCCGATGAGCTGATCCAGGTGATGAAGGAGTCCAAAAAGATCTGCCGTCATCTGCATCTGCCTCTGCAATCTGGTTCCAGCCGGATCCTGGAGCGGATGAACCGCCGGTATACCAAGGAGCAGTACCTGGCGCTGGCAGAGAAAATCCGCAGGGAGATTCCGGACATTGCCATCACCACGGACATTATCGTGGGATTTCCGGGGGAGACTTCGGAGGATGTGGAGGAGACCCTGGACGTGATTCGCCGGGTCAAATATGACAATGCCTTTACCTTTGTCTATTCCAAACGCACGGGGACTCCGGCGGCGGCCATGGAGGACCAGGTGCCTGAGGAACTGGTCAGAGAAGGCTTTGACCGGGTGCTGAAGCTGGTGCAGGATACTGCCAGGGAGCAGGTGGCCGGTTATCAGGGCCGGGAAGCGGAGGTGCTGGTGGAGGAGGTAAATGCCCACGATGAAAGTCTGCTCACAGGCCGCATGTCCAACAACACCCTGGTGCATTTTCCAGGGGAGCCGGAACTGGTGGGCCGGATGGTCAGGGTTTCCCTGGACCAGTGTCAGGGATTCTATTATATGGGACATATAATACAGGGAACCCAATGCCCCGGTGAAGCCGGCGGCATACAGGAGTAAATGTAAACATGTGGGCACACTGGAAACAGAAGTTATATAGACCAAGCAAGGCAGGATCGCGGGCCGGCCTGTGATCCGCAGGGAAGAGGAGAGCATGACAAAACAGCAGTTTAGAGAATTTCTCAAGGAGCGGTATGTTCTGTTGGACGGGGCCACGGGCTCCAATCTGATCAAAAGGGGAATGCCTTCCGGGATCTGTCCGGAGCAGTGGATTCTGGAGCACCCCCAGGCATTGACAGAACTGCAGCGAAGCTATGTGGAGGCGGGGACGGATATCCTGTATGCGCCCACCTTTACGGCCAACCGCATCAAGCTGGCGGAGTACGGCCTGGAGCATCGGCAGGAAGAGATGATCCGGGGGCTGGTGGCTCTGTCCCTGCAGGCTGCCGGAAGAGGGGATACGCGGGACCCGGAAGGGAATGGGACGGACAGGGCCTGCGCTGCCGCCCTGGAAACGGACAAAGCGGCTGAGAACGCCGGGCTTCCCCTGGTGGCGGGGGATCTGACCATGACGGGGCAGCAGTTAAAGCCCATGGGACCTTTGGAACTGGAGACCCTGATCACCGTATATAAAGAACAGATTCGGCTGATGGAGCAGGCGGGGGTGGATCTGCTGGTGGTGGAAACCATGATGAGCCTGGGGGAGGCCCGGGCGGCTCTGATCGCGGCCCGGGAGACCACCGGGCTTCCAGTGATGGTAACCATGACTTTTGAGGCGGACGGCCGCACCCTTTTCGGCACAGATGCCCGGACGGCGGCCATTGTGCTGGAGAGCCTGGGAGCGGACGCCATAGGGGTGAACTGCTCCACCGGCCCGGCGGGGATGCGGGGAATTGTGGAGGCCATGGCCCAGGTCAGCAGCCTGCCTTTGATTGCAAAGCCCAACGCGGGACTGCCCGGGGTGGACGCCCAGGGACAAACGGTCTACGATATGGATTGCCGCGCTTTTGTGAAAGAGATGGAGGAACTGGTGGCAGCGGGAGCTACGATCCTGGGGGGATGCTGTGGGACGGATCCCTCCTACATCGAGGGACTTAAGCATCTGGTGCAGGGGAGAAAACCGGGGGAGCGCTCCGGGCGGAGCGACGGCATCCGCTATCTCACCAGCGAGCGCCAGACCCTGGCATTTGGCCTGGAGGATCCCTTTATGATCGTGGGAGA
>JAAWKU010000125.1 GCA_022797535.1 Lachnospiraceae bacterium
GGTCAACGATGCCACCGCATCGCCTCCCTCCTCCGCCTTGCAGACTGAAAATTCATCCGGCGTCATTTTACTGAAAGTCAACGATACAGTACACTAGTCGATAAACAATTCCCCAATCTGTCCCTGTATCCGGCTCTGCCGCTCCGAAAGCATCAGATCCTGGCTGTGACGCTGGTAATCCGGACTGCCAAAGGCGGCAATAAACCCTGCCCCCGCGCTGCTCACGGTCAATTCCGTCACCAGGATCAGCATCTCGTTACCCTCCGCAAAAGCCTCCCGGGCAAAGACAAACAGATGATGCAATTCCCCCTGCACCCGCTCCGTCTCCCGTTTCATGGCAGACACCGCCGCTTCATACCGTTCCTTCACCGCCCCGAAGGCGTTTTCCCAGGACTCCTCCGGCGCCGCCGTCTTTCTGGCCTGTTCCAGGAACTGCAACACCTTCCTGTGCCTGCGGCGGTCCTCCTTGGACAGAGTACCCGCCCGGTCTGCGGCAAACATCTGGCCCCGCCGGTTCTCCTCCAGCTGCTCCAGACAGGCCGCCACCTGGCCGGGCCCGGCGTTCTCCGGGGCCGTGTTTTTCACCGCCAGCAGCAGAGCACGGATATCCGTCAGGAACGCGGCCTGCTCCATCACCTCCTGCATGTCTGCAAGCATCCGATCCAACAGCATTCCCACCAGAGACAGCCGCTCATCGAAAGCCGCCTCCCTGGCCCGGGCGATGGCCTGCACAGTGGGCCTGCCCTCCAGGATCTCCTGAATCCGATAATCCTTCTTGTATTTCCTGTATAAATCATAATAGGCCGTAAATTCCCTGACAATCCGGTCGTTGCGGATATACTGGCTCACCAGGGTTTCATCCACATTAAGGCTCTCCTCCTCGTAGTGATACAGAATCTGGGACAAATCCTCCCAGCCCCGGGCAGTCACATAGCTGCGTCCCTTGGCGGTGGTCTCCATATGGTAAAAATACTCTTTTTTCAGATCCAGAAAATTCAGCACCGCGCTGTGCAGATGGTGCTCCAGCGCATACTCCTTCCAGGTGCGGTAGTCCGCCTCCACCTCCATGATCTTCAGCCGGTCCATGGTCACCACGTCAAACTCCCGGACAGACTTGTTGTACTCCGGCGGGTTGCCTGCAGTGACGATCACCCACCCCTCCGGCACACGATGGCGCCCAAACACCTTGTACTGCAGAAATTGCAGCATGGCCGGAGCCAGGGTCTCCGACACACAGTTGATCTCGTCCAGAAACAGGATGCCCTCCCGGATGCCGCTCTCTTCCATGGTCTCATAGATCGCCGCGATAATCTCACTCATGGTGTACTCCGAGATGTCATACGCCTGACCGGCATAAGTCTTGTGAGCGATAAAGGGAAGGCCCAGCGCCGACTGACGGGTGTGATGGGTCATGGAGTAAGATACCAGCGCAATCCCCATCTCCTGGGCCACCTGTTCCATGATGGCCGTCTTGCCGATGCCGGGAGCTCCCAGTAGAAAGATGGGCCGCTGGCGCACCACAGGGATGCAGTACTCCCCGAACTCGTCCTTCTTTAAATAGATATTCACGGAGTTCTTGATATACTCCTTCGCCTGTCTGATATTCATGTCTCTTCCTTTCCCGGCAGCCCGCCGCCTTACAGATCACTCTCAATCACAACTTTCATACTCCAGGGGGGTACTGGCTGGCGCATTTCGTCCTCCTCCAGAAACGCAAAGATTACATCATAGCCGGGCATCTTCCGGGGATAGATGCCGTACCCGTCCGTAAAATAGATCAGCCCCTTCAGGTTCTCAAATTCCCCCTGCTCCAGCAGCCTGTCCACATAGTCGAACACCGGCCGGAAATCCGTGGCCCCGAAGCCCTGCAGCCTGCCATGGGCCAAAAACGCCTGAAAGTCATCGTCGCAGGTGATCCGGGTGTCGCTCTGCACTTCACTGTCGCACTGAATGATATGCACATTGATTCTGGTAAAAAAATTCTCGGCCCCTTTCAGCAGGGAGTAGGTCTTGTTCAGAAACTCCTTCACTACCGGGCCCCGGCAGGACGCGGAGGTATCCAGGGCAATGACGAATTCCTTCACCTTCCTTGCGTCTTTGTACTCCAGAGGCTCAATCAGGGGCATATTGCCGTACTGTTCCAGTCCATAGGTATAATAAATATAGTCAAACTCCTCGTCATTGACCGTCAGGTCCTCTCCCATCACCGTGAAGCGCCTGAGTATGTCACTGTAGTTGTATCGGTCCCGGGTGGCCTCCGCCAAGTTTTTCTCCAGTCCCTGGGTACGCGCCCGGCCCCTGGTAAAGGATTTCAGATCCGCCTTAACCCGCTCACTGATCTTCCGCCACTGCTCCGGGGTCATCTGCACTTCCCCGCGGGGCATCCACCCTTCATGGCTGTCCCGGTAAAACAGCCGTACCAGGTCCTGCCGCTCCCCGGGCCCAATGGTATTGCGCCTCATATATTTATAAATCCGTTCCGCCGTCAAAGTCCCCGCATCCTCCTGCCAGACCCGCAGTTTTCCCCGGGCCTCCGCATCCGTCTCCAGGGCGGCAATGGGCAGGCTCATCTCCAGAATCACGCTCTCCACCGCCAGATCCGCCGCCAGGTCCCACAGTTCCCGTTCCACTCTGTCATAGGCAAAGCTGTGGAAAAAAATGCAGTGCAGCAGCAAATGGAGCATGCTGCGGGCCACCAGACGGGGATCCCTGCGATACAATCTCAGCACATATTCCGGATCATACCAGACAGTACTGCCATCGGTGGCGATACAGCCTGCAGCCTCCCTGGCCTGCCAGGAAAGTCCCATCATGGCCACATCCAGAAACCGCAGGGACACCAATATATTGTCTCTGGACAGGGCCAGCACCTGCTCTGCCAGTTCCCGGACTTTCCGCCGCCTGTCCGCCGGCAGCTCCGTCCATCTCTCTTCCACGCCCGTTGACTTCTCCTCCGGCCTCTCTTCCACGCCTGTTGACGTCTCCTCCGGCTTCTCTTCCACGCCTGTTGACGTCTCCTCCGGCTTCTCTTCCACGCCTGTTGACGTCTCCTCCGGCTTCTCTTCCACGCCCGCCACCTTTCTCCGTCCCCCTGTGTTCCGGACATACTCCGGATATACAGGAGACAGCACCCGTTCCTGATTTACCTTCTTAGTGTACTGGAAAAAACGGAAAATATCAAGCCGTCCCCACAAAAGGATGCTGTTTATCTGGAGCAATGCAACATAAAAGGGCCGGACTCTGTCAAGTCCGACCCTTTTTATAGGGCGCTATGTATGCCGCCACATTTACTTCTTACGCTTCTTCAGATCCGTCAGGTAGTTGATCAGTTCGTCGATCTCCTTATCTTTCCCAGGACCTTCCTCGTCCAGTTCCAACAGCCCTGCCAGGATGGCCGTCTTGCTTATAATGGTGTGGAAATTTTTGATATCCCCCAGAAACTTTTCCACCAATACTTCCTTGGACTTGGCGGTGGGACCAAAGGTTCTGCTCAGCACATTGCCGCTATGAGTCACGCCCTTCACCTCAACCAACTCGGCTGCCAGCATCTTGCGAAGCACGGCCTGTACGGTGCTCTGGGTCAACTCTTCGCCGGAATTGACAATTTCGGTAGACGTCAAAGCACGCTCATTCTCATGCAGAATCTTTAACACCTCAAGCTCTCTCGGATTTAGTTTCATACTTTGTCTCCTTTCGTATTTTTTTACTAAGGCTATTATAATACATTGTTTAAATTTTCGCAATAGTTTTTCTTTGGTATAATATGCTAAATTTGAATTTTTTGCAGAAAATGCCCTGTATGAAACCTCCGCTACTATTTTTGCAGGATATAATGAAAGATTTCCAAGCGGGTAAATCTTAGTAATCTTAGCTTTTCCAAAGATTTTTGGATATTTTCTTCCGTATTGTAACCCGGGATGCGGGGAATGCGGATCCGCACCTTCTCCGGGGGCAGATATGCCGCCAGCCGCTGCAGGTTCTCCTCCAGAGGAGCCTGGGGCTGCCCGGTGTAAGAGGCATATACTTTCTGGTCCAAATCCTTGATGTCCACAATGAACTCGTCCACCACTCCCAGCACCTGTTCCAGGTTCCCGGGCGGCACATGCAGGGAAGTCTCCACCGCCAAACGCCAGTCCGGGCCGCAGACCTGCCGAAAAGCGGCGATAAAAGCGGCGTGGAGCAGCGACTCCCCGCCTCCGAAGGTCACACCTCCTCCCGTGGCCAGGAAATATAGATTGTCTATTTTTACCTTATCATATAATTGTTCCGGCGTTAAATGCACGCACCTCTCCAGAGTGGAAGGCCGCCAGGCATGGGGATTGATGCAGTACCGGCACTGCAGGGGACAGCCATAGGCCCCCACCAGCGTAGTCACACCCTGGCCGTCTGTGGCCAGGCGGTGACGGGCTATGGAAAAAACAGGAAGTGAGACGCTCACAGCGCATCCTCCCCGGAGGGGCCATTATCCAAACCGTAATCCGCGCCCTCCTCTGGCAGGGCAATATCCCCCTGCAACTCCCCTGCGGAAGTTTCCTCCTGATCCTCGCCACTCTCTGTATCCTGTGACTCTTCCGGCAGTTCCTCCATCATACCCTCCACACTCAGATCCGGCGTCTCCGGGAAAGGTTCCGCCTCGGTTATATTTCCCGCAATGTCTGGACTGCTCCCGCTACCCTGAATGTGAAATATGTCCTGTATTCTGTCCATGGGACTGCAGGCCGTCAACCCCGCGCACACGGAGGCGGAGATCCCCGCCACCGCCACGGCTTTTCCCAGCCCCTTCCTGATGGCCAGTTCCCTCTCCAGATAGCGCAGTTCCGCCTCACATTTCGGGCAGGTTCCCCTGCACTCCCCCTGGTATGTGCACTGTGACACCGCATAGGGAATATCATTCTCCCGCGCGATCTGCCTGCGTATTTCTTTTAAAGCCCGGCACTTCTCTTTTCCTCTCATAATATACCTCCTCATTTAAAGATGACCGATTCCTGTTGTTCTCATTTCAACTGTCAGATATTATTGGTAAATCGTTACAAATAAAATAGAAATTTCTTATATTTTTCTAAACTTATTGCAAAATCCCCACTCTTTATCGTATAATGGAGCCATGAGAAAAAACACAAGAACCCTATTCATCACACTTATCGCAGTCGGCATATGCTGTCTGGCGACTGCGGGAGGTATCCTGCTATACCGCCACCAGATGGACAGGCAGGCACAGGAGACGCTGGAAGCCCTTCGGGCCTCGGCGGAAAGTTACACACAGCAGGCCCCCGGGGATCCGAAAGAAATTCCCACTACCGATACCCCCACAGACACTTCGGAACAGGATACGTCCGGTGAAGCACTGCCCCAGGAGGTTCCCACCCCCACTCCCCTTCCCACCCCGGAGCCGGTGGAGAACCCCTATCAGGACAGTTTTCTCGCCAATGAGGACATGGCAGCCTGGCTGGTGGTACCGGGTACAAAGATGGATTATCCCGTGATGTGGACCCCCCGGGACGAGAATTATTATCTCCGCCGGGGCTTTGACGGCAAAAGCAATCAGAACGGCTGCCTGATCCTGGACACGGACAGTTGCGTGGATCCCATGACCACCAACCTGATTATCCACGGCCACAATATGAAATCCGGGGCCATGTTCGGCGAGTTGGACAAGTATCAGGAGGAGTCCTATTTCCAGGAACACCGGGAAATGATGCTTCACACTGAGGACGGGCTTCACACCTACGAGGTGATCGCCGTGTTCCCCTCCCAGGTCTATAAAAAGACCGACCAGGTATTTAAGTTTTACCAGTTTTTCCAGGCGGACACCCAGGAAGAGTTTGATTATTTCTATGATAATATCAAAGAGCTCTCCCTGTATGACACCGAAGTTACGGCAGAGTTCGGAGACCGCTTCCTGACTCTCTCCACCTGCTCTTATCATGTGGACCGGGGACGGTTTGTGGTAGTGGCCAAAGAAACCGGATACGAGGACATTTACGCCCCCTTCCGCTGATTACCAAAGATTTTTCACCGGCTTTCGCACGGTCTCATAGCCCGTAGGAGCCAGACAACAGTAGTTCAATCAAATTTTTAGGAGGTTAAAAACATGAAGAGACTGAAAAAAATTGTTTCCCTGTTTGCGGCGGCTGCTCTGCTGGTTCTGACGCCCGGCGCAAAACAGGCGCAGGTTTCCGCCGCGGAGCCTGTCACCTACTCCCTGAAATATGTGGAGGCCAACGGCGAATGGCGTTATCAGGAAGGCGCCTGGGACGATTACCAGGGCCACAGAGAGCTGTACTACATGAAGCAGGCCCTGAAGGACGGCGACCTGGTGGTAATTGAGGGAGGCAGCCATGGATTGACCCTGGATCTGCCCGTAAATCTGGGCAACCTCACCTTTAAGCAGGCATACAGCGCCGCCGTCACGGTGAAAAGTGTGGATAACGTATATGTACTGCGGGACAGCACGGCTTCCATCACCGGCAACGTGGTAAATGCCCATGTGTACGACAACGCCATAGCCAATTTCAACAACAATGTGACCAACCTTTATATCACCAAGGAACGGGACGCCCTGCAGACCATCGCCGTGGTGGGTACAGTGTCTTATGTAAAGACCGGAGACGCCGAGAAGGTATACAGTGAACTCTACAATTTCCAGGCCAACTCCTTCCGGCAGGAGAAGGGCGTATTAAAGACGGATGCCAGCCAGTTCAGCATCCTGCCCTCCGTTGTTCCACCGGTTCTGCCTGCGGATCCCAACGTACCCACCACGCCGGTGGCTCCCGTGGATCCCACAGTCCCTGTAGCTCCGGTTACGCCGGTGGTACCCGTCGCGCCGGTGGCTCCCGTGGTTCCTACGACACCTTCCGACAGCCTCTATGACGATGTACCCAAAACAGGGGCTCCTGTGGCGCTGCCCGGCCTGCTGGCCATGGGCGCCGGTCTCTGCTTTGGCGGAGCGTATCTGCTTAAGCGCAAGAACGCTTAATCTATAAAAACCATCAGGGCCAGACCCCACCGGGGCCTGGCCCTATTTGAGTATGCCTTTTGATTATACCTTTATCTTTCGGTTTCTCTTCACGGCAGCAGCTTAAACACATTCATCATCACGGGGACAACTCCCGGCTTCATTGCGTTTTTATTGCTTTCTCAGCCACCGCTCCCACTTATTAAATCCGAAAGGGGTCTGAAAGTATATCCCATCTCTTCCCATTTGGTAAGCAGTTCATCCAGAATCTCCCCGTTGGTCTGGGAAGTGCTATGTAACAATACGATGGCCCCGGGGTGAATCCGAGACAGAAGTTTGTCAAAGGCTTCCTCCCTGGTGGGCTGTTTATCCTGATACCAGTCCACATAGGCCAGGCTCCAGAAAAAAGTAGCATAGCCCATCTCCTGGGCCATCTTCAGATTCTCGGTGCTGTATTTTCCCTGGGGCGGCCTGTAAAACGGAACCATCTCCTGCCCGGTGATCTCCCTGTACAGCGCTGCCACATCGTTCATCTCCTTGGCAAAGGTTTCCCTGTCAGAGATACCGGACATATCCGGGTGATGGTAGGTATGATTGCCCACTGTGTGCCCCTCCTCCACCATCCGCTTTATCAGTTCCGGCGCGGACTCCAGATAATGTCCCACCACAAAGAAGGCAGCCGGGGCATTGTGTTTTTTCAGAGCGTCCAAAATGGGCTCTGTATTGCCGTTCTCAAAGCCTGCGTCAAAGGTCAGATAGATCACCTTGTCCTGGGCGCTGCCCACATAGTAGGCGTTGTACTTGGCCAGTTCAGCGGCGGATACATTGCCGCTGGGCTGGCTGCCCTCCTGACCAAATCCCAGGCCCCAGTTCTCCGGCGACCGGGCTATGGCGGAGGAGGCCACCGCGCTATGGGTAGCTGCCCCCACCGCCCTTCCCAGCAGAAACATGGCCAGCAGAAATACCGCCGTCAGCGCAATCCTGGGATAATCCAGCTTCTTCCAGTCCACATCCTTCCATTTCCATTTTTTGATTCGTTCCAGCATCATGACTCCCGATACTTTTTTGTTGCTAATATATGATTATAAAATCCGTCACCAGAAGCAGGCGCAGATACAGTTTCTCTTCCGGGGATTTTTCATGACTGTAATGACGGTAGATCGCCTTGTAATTATCTGAGACCAGAGCCATCAGTTTGGCCTGTACCGCTGTCATGGACTGCCCGCTGTCATACACGATGGCGGCGTCCACAAAGCGATTCAGCAAAAATCCCAGAATGGTCTCCGCAGCAATCTCCAGTTTGTAGATCGGCTCCGAAATAAAAGCGTACCGATAGGCAATGTCTCCCAGAGCCTGCGCCATCCCGGCACAATCTCCTCCTGCCAGCAGTTCCCGCCGGTAACTGCCCTCCATAATAGCCTCATAGTTGACGGCAAATTGTTCTGTTGCGCAGGCCAGGAGCTTCCCCTGCACCCGGACGATCCAGTTCTGTACAGCATAGGTCTCGGGATCGGAAACTCCCCGCTCCCGTCCCTTTTGGTACCGTTCTTCCAGCGCATTTACCAGTTTCGTGTATGCCTCCCCTGCGCACTGCTTCTGTCCCCATTCCTGCAGTTCCCCCACCAGCTGCCGGTAGGTGATACATCCCTTTTTAAAGGCATCCTCCACATCCGCAGTCCTGTAGGCGATATCATCCGCCGCCTCCAACACGAAAGCCAGGGGATGCCTGCGTCCCCCGGTTCCCAGAGTACTCTGAATCTGCTCAAACAGTTCTTTTTCCGCATAGTAGTAACCCATCTTTTTGGTGCGGATGTCCCCGCTGTCCTTGCCAATCTCCAGGGAAGATACCGGGTATTTGATGATCGTGCCCAGCAGCGCCTGGGTCAGGTTCATACCATGTTCGTCCACCAGGTAGTGAAGTTTGGCCACCAGCCGCAGGGCCTGGGTATTGCCTTCAAAGGCATAGAAATCCTCCTGCATCTGTCTGGTCAGCAGTTCTGTCAGGGGCTGCTGCTGTAGCTGCAGGCTTCCCATGTGCCCCCGGAACCAATCCCGGATCACCGTTTCTCCAAAATGCCCGAAGGGAGGATTCCCGATATCGTGCAGAAGCCCGGCGCATTGCAGAATGTCGCAGATATATCCCTGATACTCCGGCAAAAAAGCCGGATCTCTGACCTCTTGCAGGATTTTCTGGGAGATATTCTGCCCCAGGGACTTGCCAAAGGAAGATACCTCCAGGGAATGGGTGAGACGGGTACGGATAAAATCGCTCTTATCCAACGGAAAAACCTGGGTCTTGTCCTGCAGACGCCGGAAGGAGGCGCTGCCAATGATTCGGTGATAATCCTTCTCGTATTCAGTTCTCAGGTCTCCAGACCCAGCCCGCCCAGGCACCGGGCGAATCCGTTCATCACTAAGCAGCCTGCTCCACTCCATGACAAAACTCCCCTTTATAATATAACTTCTCCAGGCAATTACAAAACTGCTTTTTCTGGTACCGAATTGTGCAGATTGTATATTCCATAAGCCAGAAACTCTTTTAGGGAAACGCTGATTAAAGCGTTTTCCGCACCGGATTTGCGCCGCAAAGCGGCAAATTCCTCTGCAAATCCGTGTGCATCCGCCGGAGGCTCTAAACTCCAGTATCTGCCAGGGCTCGTTGGTATGGAAGTGAATCTTGACCAGTTCCTCATCCCCCACTGCCAGCAGGCAATCCCCTTTAAAATGCTCCGTAATATAATCGTTGATGGCATCCTCGTCCAGGTCATGCCCCTCGATCAATAATTGTGTATCATAGCGAAATTCCAACGTTTCCATAAGTCAGCCTCCTTCAGGTACGACATCCGCATTTTGAGAAGGGATGCCCCTATTCACTTTGTTTCAGGTTGCATTGTTTAAAAATTTTCCAAAGCATAAACACGGCGGCGGCCGCCAGCACCATCTCCGCGAAGGGCTGGGCATAGGGCAGGCCATACAGGGGGAACAGCCAGTTCAGCACAAAAAGGGCCGGAATCTCCAGCACGATCTTGCGCAGCAGGGCAAAGACCAAAGCGTATTTCCCCTTGCCCAGGGCCTGGAACACGCCCACCGCCAGAAAGTCCATGCCCAGGAAAGGCATGGTGATGCTGAAGCCCCGCAAAAACTCTGTGCCATAGGCAATGATGGACTCGTTTTCCATAAAGGCCCTGGTCAATCCTGCCGAGAAGATCCAGAACAGGGCCATGACGCCGAACAGCCCCGGCATCATAATCTTCATGGCGAAGGTGATTGCCTTCTTCATGCGGGGATGATTGCCGCTGGCATAGTTGTAGCTGATCAGGGGCATAATGCCCTGGGAGAAACCCAGCGCAATCTGCAGGGGCACCATGCTGATCTTCTGAGAGATCCCCATGGCCGCCACCGCGTCCGCCCCATATTCGGAGGTAAAATTGTTCAGAATCGTCATCCCCGTCACATTCAACAGATTCTGGATGGAAGCGGGAATTCCCACACCGCAGATGCCCAGGATAATGGCCTTGTTCCATCCCAGCATCCGGGGATTCACACAGACATAGGTGGTTTTCCGCTTCACATACAATAGTACAAAGAAGTAGGCGCAGGCCGCACAGTTGGACAAAAAGGTAGCCAGTCCGGCTCCCGCCGCCCCCATGCCAAATCCCCAGGGCATGATAAAGACAGGGTCCAGCACAATATTCAGCAGACAGCCGCTCATAGTACCGATGCTGGCATGGAGAGAGGCTCCCTCGGAACGCACCAGATAAGCCAGCACCACGTTGAGGATAGCCGGAACCGCCCCGCAGGACACCGTCCACAGCATATAGGCCGCCGTGGCGGGCGTGGTGGCCTGGTCCGCCCCCAGCAACACCAGCAGAGGCTCCTTGCCCAGGGTGCAGAGCGCCGCAAACAGAGCCCCGCAGAAAAGGGCGCAGTAGAATCCCATGGCGGAACTCCTGCGCACCATATCGTATTCCCTGCGCCCCAGGGCGCGGCTCATCATGCTGGAGGTTCCCACCCCAAACAGATTGTTTACCGCATTGAAAGCCAGCAAAACCGGAGCTGCCAGCGTCACCGCCGCATTCTGCAGAGGGTCGTTCAGCATACCCACAAAATACGTATCCGCCAGGTTGTACAGCACCATCACCAGACTGCTCAGGATGGTGGGGACCGCCAGATTCGCCACCGCCCTGGGGATGGGCATGGTCTCAAATAAATAATTCTTGTTGACAGCCTGTGCCTTCATTACAATCGCCTTTCTTAATTTAAGTCAAAAACCCGCTTCAGCGGGCTCTTCCACGGCCCTGCCGCTCACCGGCCACGGAGTAATAGCATTTGTCGCAGAGTGAACTGCGGGCTCCGATGGGCAGCAGCTTGCCACAGCAATTACAGCGGCGCAGGTAGAAGGTCTTGCTTTTGCCCAGCTCCGACAGAATTATATCCTCCGTCTTTAAGCGTTCCTCCACCACCCGTTCCTCATTCATGATTTTGCCAAAACGCACGGAAAACTGGTTGTAGAGGTCCAACAGCTTGTAATAAGTCTCCGCCCGCTCCAGCCGGGTGTCTCCTCTGACTTCGTCAAACACAGGGAACCTGATGGACACGTCCGCCGTGTAAGTCTTGCAGTAGTAACGCCACATAGCCATGCATTTTTCATTTCCCAGATCCACGTCACAGGAGATCATATTGTAGAGCTCCCGCTTGTCGTCAAAGCCCGCGATGCTGTCCCGGATGCCGTACAGGTTTTTGTATTTAATCAACATCTCCTTAATGTCCATCTTGCGGTAAACGTCCAGGTTGGGCTTTATATTGTACCAGGATGTAAGAATCTGGTCGATCGGCTGGTCAATGTCCAGCAGTACCTGGGGGAAACCGATGATGGCATACTCAATGGTATGCTTCATGGGATACACCCGCCTGATATGTTCCAGTCCCACCTCGGTGGTAGCCGTCACATATCCCACATCATACATGCCCCGGCGGCCCGCGCGGCCTGCGATCTGCCGCACCTCAAACTCATTCAGGGGCCGACGCCCCTTGCCGTCAAATTTCATATGCTCCATGAACACAATGCGCCGTATGGGGAGATTGACCCCCAGGCCGATGGCGTCCGTGGCCACCACCACATCGTTTTCCCCGTTCAGAAACATCTCAAACTGCTTTCTGCGGATCTGAGGCGGCAGATTGCCATAGATCACGCTGGCCTTCACGCCCTGAAGTTCCAGCCGGGCTGCCACATCCAGCACCATCTTTTTGGAAAAGAGGATCAGGGCGTCCCCCCTGGTCAGATCGTTATCAATGTCAAAAGGCTTGTCCTCAAATACCAGTTCCGTGTTCCGCTCATGGCGCACGATGTCATACTTGGCATGACATCGCTTCAGAATCCGGCGGATAATATTCTCCGCCTCCGGCGCCATGCAGATATGCACTTCTTTGGCCTTGATACCCATGACCAGCCGGGACCAGGCATGCCCCCTAAAAGGGTCGCTGATCATCTGCGCCTCGTCGATCACGGCCACATCATACGCCAGATCCAGGTCCACCATCTCTGCCGTACAGGCCATCACCCGGCTGTCCTGCCCGATGTGCTGCTCTTCCCCGGTGATCATGGAACAGGGCACCTCCGCCGCCAGCAGCTTATCGTAGATCTCCAGCGCCAGCAGCCGCAAGGGACCGGCATACACGCCACATTTTGCCTTTTTCAGCCGTTCTACGGACTCATAGGTCTTACCGCTGTTGGTGCCGCCGATATGCAGGATGAAGCGTCTTTCCATGGCCAGAGCCTGGGTGTACTCCACCTCCGCATCTGTCTGCACCATGCCCAGTATGGCCTTGCGCAGTTCCTTCTCCGATGCCTTCAGATACTTGTTGTACAGGTCGCCGATCCCGGAGGAGACCAGATTGATTTCCCCGTGCTCCAGCAGATACCCGGCAAACCTTTCGCTGTGGGCGCAGCCGTCGATATAAGTCAGATCCATGGAGATGATCTGTCTCCTGGTTTTCTCCATATCCCGCAGCTGTGCCGCATTGTTCCGTCCCCGGTAATAATCCGTCAGCGCCGCGCATTGCCGCTTGGGGCTGGCGGTCAGCGCCTTGCCGTTGTCCAGCCGTGCCTCTATAGTGGTCCGCATCTCCCTGGCCCTGTTGCCCGCGCTGCGGTTGTCCTTGATCTTGTTCTCATGAAAACTCAGGAAATCGGCTTCATACCGTTTCCTGAGTCCTTCTTTCACATTTGGTGATATACTCATAGGTTCCCTCTGATCCTTCTGTGTAATTATCTGTGAGCCGCCCGGAACCGACTCTCTCCCGGAGAACTTTCCTATGTGCTGGGCTG
Source organism: Lachnospiraceae bacterium (assembly GCA_022797535.1). GTDB lineage: Bacteria > Bacillota > Clostridia > Lachnospirales > Lachnospiraceae > Acetatifactor. The sequence continues at coordinate 13,284 of JAAWKU010000125.1, forward strand.
TCTCCCTGTCTGCGGGAAGCGCCGCCTACCGCACCCAGCGTTCCAGCACTTCCATAAGGCGGCCCAGGTCAATGGGTTTGGCCATATGCTCGTTCATCCCCGAGGATTTAGCCGCCTGGATATCCTCCGCAAAAGCATTGGCGGTCATGGCCACAATGGGAAGGTATTTGGCATCCCTCCGCTCCAGGGAGCGGATCGCACAGGTAGCCTCATAGCCGTTCATCACCGGCATCTGTATATCCATGAAAACCAGATTATAATGTCCCGGGCTGGCAGCTGCCACCATATCCACCGCTATGCTGCCGTTCTCCGCAGACTCTACTTCCAGGCCCACCATCTCCAGAATCTCCGTGGCGATCTCCCGGTTCAGTTCATTGTCCTCCACCAGAAGCACCCGCTTACCGGTAAAATCATGCTCCAGATTCTTTTTAAGCTCCTTCTGGGAACTTTCCTGCTCCTGGGCATGGGGCTCCTCCGCCAGGCTCCGCAGAACGCTCACCAGTCTGCTTTTGAACAGGGGTTTGGTGATAAACGCGTCCACTCCCGCAGCCCGGGCCTCCATTTCGCACTCCGACCAGTCGTAGCCCGACAGGATGATGATGGGTACCTCCGGTCCCACCCTGCGGCGGATCTCCCTGGTCGTCTCTATGCCGTCCATGCCGGGCATTTTCCAGTCCAGAATCACAGCAAAATAGTCTTCTCTCCGGCTGTGGGCGGCACAGGCTTTCTCCACGGCCTCCTCCCCGGACAGAACGCCCTCGCTGTGCAGTCCCAGTTCATCCAGCATCAGGCAGGTACTCCCGCAGGCGATCTCGTCGTCATCCGCCACCAGCACCGGCAGCTTGATCAGATCTGTCAGGGAGACTCCATCCTCCTCCTGGTATTTCAGCAATACCTGGGCCGTGAAACGGGTACCTTTCTCCAGCTGGCTCTCCACCTGGATGTCGCCTCCCATCATGCGTATGATATTCCTGGCGATGGGCATACCCAGACCGGTCCCCTGCACCTTACTGGTACGGACATCCTCGGCGCGCTCAAAGGGCTCAAAGAGATGGGTGAGGAAATCCTGTGACATGCCGATGCCGTTGTCCTCAAACACAAACTCATAGCAACCCGTCTTGACCTGCCCCGAAGGCCTCTCCGAGAGTTCGATGCAGATGGTCCCCCCGTCGGGGGTGTATTTTACGGAATTGGTGACGATGTTCACGAAAGCCTGCTGGATCCGCATACTGTCACCGATCACATTCTCATGCTGAATGTCGTGGATATGCACCTTCAGCGTGTGGCCCTTCTCCTCCACCATGGGCTGCACCATGCCCAGCAGATTATCCATCAGATCGGACAGGTTGAACTCCTCCTCGTTCAGGGTCAGAGTCCCCGCTTCAATCTTGCTCATATCCAGCACTTCATTGATGATGGCCAACAGATGCCTGCTGGCGGCGGTAATCTTCCCCAGACACTCCGCTATCTTCTCCGGCTCCTGCAGATGGGTACCGGCAATGGCCGTCATGCCGATGATGGCATTCATGGGCGTGCGGATGTCGTGGGACATCCGGGACAGGAAATCCGTCTTGGCACTGCTGGCCCGGTTGGCAGCCTCGTAGGCATCCTGAAGGGCCTTGCGGGTCTCCCTATCCTGCCTGCGCTGTTGGGTGATATCTTTCAGATTGTTCAGCGCCACGATATCGCCGCTGACATTGTCCCGGATCAGCAGGATGGTATGGCGCAGCACCACCGAAGCGCTGTCGTCTATATGAGTCTCATACTCCAGCACCAGCTCCGTCTCTCCCCGGGCATACGCCTGTGCCAGATATTTCATGTTGATGCAGCGGTTGTAATTCTCCCGGTCCTCCGCCGCCACCTTCTCCTCCCCCCATCTACTGAAAAACGCGTCCGCGCTGCAGGGGGCCTGCATCCCCACCAAGGGCAGAATTGCCGTACGCTGCTTTCTGTCAAATTTATAAAAATCATCCTCAATACTGTCACGGCTCACGTTCACATTGAATACAAAGAGAGCCTCTGAGATAATCGCCTGTCGATACTGTTCGTCCTCACTCAGCCACTGTCTGCGGAGGTTCTCGCCGATCAGCCGCAGGGAACACACCCAGATCTTCCTGCCGTCCCGGGTGACGGAACGAGTGCGCACCTCGTTGACCCAGACCGGGTTCCCGTCCCGGTTGAGCATACGGTACTCCCTGACTTCCTTTTCGTCCTGCCGGAAATCCGCCTCAAAAATCCCTCTGTCCTTCTCATATACCGCATTGAGATAACTGCCGCCGGTGCGCTCCATAAACTCCTGGAAATTCATGCCCAGATTGTTCAGCGCGAAGTGGCTGATAAAATAGATCGGATATCCCTCCTCAAAGAAGCCGCCCACCACGCCCACCGCCAGATTGCTGCGCAGCATCTCCACGATTTTCTCCTGATTTTCCCCCAGTTCCCGGTCCTCTTCCCTGGCAAAAAACAACTCTTCCTGATAATAAAAACGTTCCCCCATCTTTTCGACCCCGCTCTATCCCCGATACCATTTTCTCACCACGGTCTCCGCCTGCTTCAGGTAAATGTTAAATCCCAGATCCTGCTCCGCCTCTTCCGGCGTATGGTAAACCACCGTTCCCCAATCCCACCAGAACACGCCCTCGAACCAGTCCTGCCCGCTCATGACGGACAGGCAGGATTCATAGAACCTGGCCTGCTCCTCCTGGCTGGCCGGAAACTCTTTGTGTACGAAATCCCAGGGCATCTGAGCGCATCCCAGAGCGCTGCGGCAGCCGATCTCCATGAATATGATCTTTTTGCCCAGACGCCGGCTCAACTCCCCCAGATTCCCGGCTATTTTCTGCCAGTTCTCCCGCATCTCCTCCAGGCTTCCCCCAGGCGCGGCCTCCACCGGATAATAAGCGGAAGTACCCACATAGTCGATGGCGTCATACCACCTGGCCACCTCCTCCTTGCCGTGGTTGGTATTGTATACCAGGGCCCCCTGATAGATCTCCCTGACCATGGCGATGGTCTGCCGCCAATATGACTCCTTGCGCTCCGTTCCCAGCATCTCACAGCCCAGACAGAACATCTCGCAGCCCGCAAACTGTGCCAGCGCCGCGTAATGAGTCAGAAATGCCTGGTAACTGGCAAACCACCGGGCCCAGTAGCTGTCCTCCTCCATCATGTTCCCATCCGGAAAATTGATCAGCGCCCGCCACACACCGTCGTCGCAGTTGATCATGGGTTTCAGGCATACCTTCACGCCTCTGTCCCGAAATCGCCTGATGGTGGCAAGGAGCTCCAGATCCGGCACATTCCTGCGATAGTCAAACAGAATCTCCGTGGACGCAAAGGCTTTCTGGTTCACGGGAAATGCCAGACATACCCAGTTGATACCGGTGTCCATCAGCGCGTCCTGGCTGTACCTGCCTTCCTGACTGTCATATAAACCCTTTATGGCGTGATAGCCATAAGTAAATCCCTTTATATTCATGGACTCCTCTTTCCCCGGCGTTTCCCGGTCCAATGGCCGATTTTATTTACAGGACAAACGCTTCCTTTATACTGTCATAATGTAGAAAAATCCCCTGATCCGCCAGTTCCCTGATCTCCTCTGCGGTAGCCAGCCGGCAGCCGTCCGTCTCGGCCTGCTGCAGCTTCAGTTCCTTCTCAGAAAAGTCGCCTACAAAACGGTACACGTCCACAAAGTAATTGTCTCCCTCGCCAGGATTCTCCCGCCTGTAAGTAAACAGGTAGCCCCCCTCCCAGCCAGACACATCCAGCCCGGTCTCCTCCAGCACTTCCCGCCGTACCGCCTCCCGGGATTCTTCCCCTGCCATGGCGGCGCCGCCGGAGACTTCCCACCAGCCCGGCGCCCAGGCTTTGGTTCGCACCCGCCGGGTGATCAGGAACCGTCCGTCCCGCCTGGCCACCACGCCCAGCACAGTCAAATGGTACTCGCCCTCCCCCAGGCAAAAGTCATTACGCCGCATGGTACGGCCAGTCCGCTTCTTGTCCCTGTCATATATATCCCAAAGTTCCATTCTGTCCTCTTTCTGTTATTCCGCAGTCCAGCCCGGTTCAAGCCGCAGTATTATCCGCAGTACCCTGTCAGCCGGCTTTTGCAGCGCCGGGGCTGCCTTTCCCGCCGCCCTGAATACGATATATTTTGTTAAATATTATACCAGAAAAAGTATGGGACTGGCAAGTTTTTCTTACCAGTCCTTTATGCCCCCCAGAGCCTGTGTTCCGGGCTTTTGCAGTCGTTACCGCAGGTGAAAAGAAGTTTCCTGTTCCACCAGCGGGATCTCCCTGCACTCTATGGTGTCGATCTGGATATAGTCGCTCCGATTGATCATCACCAGCATCCGGTGAATCGCATCCTCCGTGCCCTGCGCCTCCATCTCCACGGAGCCGTCCCACTCATTTCTCACCCAGCCGGTGATACACATACCCTCAGCTGCGTGTTTTGCCCGGTATCGGAAGCCTACCCCCTGCACCCTCCCGGTGAATCTATAATGTTTTCTGACCATGCCATGCCTCCTCTCCTAAACTGTATCCGAAAATTGCTTTTTGCCAGATGTAAGTCACCATTTGGATCATAAATCACGCTGAAACATTCATACCTAATTTTAGCAGCAGAATATAATATAATTCAACAGAAAACTTTCTATTCCCGGATTCCTTACGGCATTTATCCCCTGGGGCAGCTCATCCGTCCATTTTCCTTGCTTTTCCCGGCATGCAGGCCCTATAGTGGCCTTACCGGCCGGAACTATTAAATCAAGCAGCATGTTCCCTGAAAATATGCCATTCCATCGTCGGACGCCGCGGCCCCATATGGATCACCGACTTCGAAGGACTGCAGGGAACACGCGAAATCTAGACAGAAGGAGAATAAAATATGGGAAAAATCTTTGAAGATCGGGCAGGTTGGACCATTGGTATGGAATATGAGCTGAACTGTGAAGTTTCGGCCAGGGGTTCTTTTGACTTTATGACTGTCCGCAGCGAAACCGGCGATACCGTCCTGACCGTTTCAGGAGATATGGGAGGAAATGATTGGCGGAGGGTAGAGATCGCCACGGCTCCCATCGCAATCGGGGATGTGACGCAGCGCCGGGACAATGTGAAAATAATCCTCTCTTTAATGGAACTGTTTGGCGGGATCGCAGGCGAAAAACGCCCCATGCCAAAAAGCGCCGTTCCGCAGGCGTTTGAACAGTTGCAGAAGGGTTGTTCCAAAAAGTATACCTGTTCCTGTTTATTGGATACGGATAAGTTGATGATTCGTACGTTTGCCGAATTTATATCGATCGGCACAGAGCAGATTTCTTTCGGAATGCCCATACAGGATGTGGATCTTTTTCTCAAATACAT
>JAAWKU010000126.1 GCA_022797535.1 Lachnospiraceae bacterium
AGGTATGCGTGGGTATCAAATTCGTCCTCGCTGATCTCCAGCAGGCAGACAGCAATGTTGGAGCAGTGGTCGGAGACCCGTTCCAGATTGGTGATAATATCTGACAGAATAAAGCCCAGTTCTATGGTGCAGCTTCCCTTTCTGAGGCGGCGTATATGACGCTGGCGGATCTCCAGGATCAGCGCGTCAATAACCTCCTCAAGGGGTTCCACCTGACGGGCCAGCTCCAGATCCTCATCCATAAAGCTGCGCATGGTGATCTTCAGGATATCCCGGATGGCGCTTCGAAGCACCTCCAGTTCCTGCAATGCCTTTTCGGAAAAGTTCACGCCCTTATCCTCCATCTCCCGGGCCGCCTCCTGAACGTTCCTGGCGTGATCGGAAATTCGTTCAAAATCACCGATACAGTGCAGCATCACGGAAAGACTGTGGTTGTCCCGCTCCGACAGATCCCGGGAACCGGCTTTTACCAGGTAACTGCCCAGCTGGTCCTCGTATTGATCTACCCTGGTCTCCAGTTCCAGCACTTGCCGGGCTTTTTCCGCATCATACCCCGTCACCAGTCCCATGGCCAGGTTGATGGACTGCTCTGCCAGTTCCGCCATACTCACCGCCACCTTGCGGCTCTGCTCAATGGCATAAGCGGGGGTATTCAGGAACCGGGGATCCAGATGCTGCAATACTTCGTCCTCCTGCCGGGACTGCTCCTGGCCTCCGCCCCTGGTGGTCAGGCAGGCAAGTTTCACCAGTCCCCTGGAAAATGGCAGCAGCAGCAGGGTCGCCGACACATTGAAGAAGCTGTGGATCACCGCGATGCCCAGCGCGTCAGCCGGTTTTTCCATAAAGGGAAACTGAAAGACCGCGTCCAGAAGGTAGAACACCCCCATAAAGACCACGGTTCCGATAATATTAAAATATAAATGCACCAGCGCCGCCCGTCGGGCATTCCTGCTGGCTCCCACGCCGGAGATCATGGCCGTCACACAGGTTCCGATATTCTGCCCCAAAATAATGGGGATGGCTGTATTGTACCCCACGGCCCCGCTCAGGCACAGGGCCTGCAGGATGCCCACAGACGCCGAGGAGGACTGGATCACCGCCGTCAGCACCACTCCCGCCAGCATGCCCAGCACCGGGTTGGAAAAGGCCGTCAATATCCCTGTGAACGCAGGCTCCTGCGCCAAGGGCTTCACCGCGGCGCTCATGGTGTCCATACCGAACATCAACACCGCAAAGCCGATGAGGATGGATGCCACGGATTGGCGCTTTTCCTTTTTGGAAAACAGCAGCAGGGCCACACCGATGATGGCCAGAATAGGTGAAAAAGAAGTGGGCTTCAGGAGCTTCACCAGGAAGGAGGAGCTCTCTATGCCTGTCAGGCTCAGGATCCAGGATGTGATCGTGGTTCCCACATTAGCTCCCATGATGACACCCACGGCCTGTTCCAATCTCATGATGCCCGAGTTGACAAAGCCCACCACCATCACAGTGGTGGCCGAAGATGACTGGATCACCGCCGTCACCCCTGCCCCCAGAAGCACTGCTTTCAGCGGATTGCCGGTGAGTTTCTCCAGAATGCTCTCCATCCTGCCACCGGAAGCCCTTGCCAGGCCGTCTCCCATCAGGTTCATGCCGTACAGAAACAGCGCCAGACCGCCGATCATTGATAGCAAATCAAAAAAGTCCATACACTTCACCTCTTCTCTAGGTTTCCACAAAGATTGTACTTTTATCATAACGGGGCTATGTAAAATCCAATATCATGTAGAGGTAAAATGTATGTAAAATGCAGACTTCTGTCAACCGAGACTGAGCCGCCGCATATAACATAATAAATACTTTCATTTAATCGAGGGAAAAGCATGCCACTTATCGTATTGGACGCAGGCCATGGCGGAGCCAACCCCGGCGCCACCTACCAGGGACGGCAGGAAAAAGATGACGCCCTGGCCCTGACCCTGGCCGTAGGCAGGATCCTGGAGGACCGGGGGGTGGATGTGTATTACACCCGCACCACAGACGTCTATGAGTCCCCGGCGCAGAAGGCCGAGGAGGGCAATCAGACCGGGGCGGACTATTTCGTCTCCATTCACCGCAATTCAAGCCCCTACCCCAACCAGTACAGCGGGGTGGAGTCTCTGGTGTACAGCCGCTATGGAGAGGCAGCCCGCCTGGCCGACAATATTAACCAGCAGCTTGAGGCGGTGGGATTTCTTAACCAGGGAGTCAACGAGCGCACCAACCTGGTGGTGCTGAACCGCACCCAGATGCCCGCCGTGCTGGTGGAGGCAGGATTCATCAACACAGACGCGGATAACCAGTTGTTTGATGAACGGTTTGACGAAATGGCCCGGGCCATCGCAGAGGGAATCCTGATCACGCTGGGAATGTGAGAGTCCCGTTCAAAGCCAAAGCCAGGCAGTATTGCGGAATTGTTCCCCTCCGCAATACTGCCCGTTTTCAGTGTTCCAGCATATTCTCAATAAAGATCCCATATCCCCTGCTGGCGTCCTGCACCAGCACATGGGTCACTGCGCCGATCAGATGGCGGTTCTGAATGATGGGGGCGCCGCTCATACCCTGGATGATACCGCCGGTAAGGGCCAGCAGTTCCGGGTCCGTCACCTCCAGTTCAATGCCCCGGTTTACATTGTCATGATCCAGATGCACCGCTGTGATCTCCACATCATAATATTTGGGTGTGCCGTCCACAGTGCACAGAATCTGAGCCGGCCCTCTCTCGATATCCTGCTTCAGCCCGATGGGCAGAGCTTTCTCCGTACCCATGGCCAGAGCCTTCTCATTGCAATGTCCGAAGATACCTTCTTTTCCGTTATAATATATATCTCCCAGAATCCGTTCCGGGCTGTAGACGATCATGCCGGTCATCTCCCCCGGCTCCCCGTCTCTTCCCTTCTTGATGGCGATGATTTCCGTCTGGTACAGAGTACCGTCTTCCAGATTCATGAGGGTACTGGTATCCACGTCGTTGATACCATGTCCCAGAGCGCCAAAATTACCGTCCCCGTCTATATAGGTCATGGTTCCCACGCCCTGGGCATTGTCACGGATCCAGATGCCCAGTTTATATTTCTGCTCGCTGTTCTGCACCGGCTGGACCCCCACATCCAGAATCTCGTCCCCCCGCCTGATCCGCAGCGTGATCTCCCTGCCCCCGCATTCCTCCACCCGGCGCACGAAATCCTTTTTGTCCGTTACCGGTTCCCCGTTAAACTGCAGGATATAATCTCCGGATTTGACTGCGTATTTGGCAGGGCAGTAGCTGATGCCGTCCACTCCCTGAAAATCTCCTACGCCCACCACCAGCAGCCCGTCCGCTTTCACATAGATCCCGATGGGCGCTCCCACAGGGGTCAGTTCCTGATCTCTGATGACCTGGATTCCCACCTGTTTAAAAGGAAGAATGCCAAAGATTTTCACATTCATCTGGAAGCTCTGGTCGGAGCCCATCTTCATGGTCACCTGGCGGCTCAAGTCAATGTGCACTGCCCCGGCAGGGATATTGGACTCGTCCTGACCGCTCACCGCCACCATCTCCCCGGTAAGAGGCACGCCCAGATCAATGGTCTGTTCCATATCCGCCTTGATACGCAGCACCGATGGAATCTGATTATATAGATTGTAATAGCCCATGCCGCCCAGGATCAGGCTGGCGCACACCAGCGCTGCGCACAGGCAATAGCGGCAGGCCCTGCGCCGTCTCCTGGTCTTGCGCCAGTTGGTCAGAAGCATCATCATATCCGCCCCGGCCTGGTCCCGGAGCGCCTCGTTTTCCTGTTTTATATCTCTATTTCCACCTGTTTTTTTCCACATAAAAATCACACACTTTCCGCAAATTGTCCTGCAAATAGTGTGTGATTATTTTTTGAACTTTAATCAATGAAATTTATGGCTTTTAAAAATGAACCCGGTCAATCCGAATTGACCGGCTTATGCTTCAGCGCCTGCTGCCGCATCTCCCTGGCATTGCCCAGCACTGCCTCCGTCATCCCGTCGCTGCCCAAAAGTCTGCCCAGTTCCTGCAGGTTTTCCTCCCCCTGCAGCTGCCGGATCCCCGTGACGGTGCTGTCCTTCCGGGCCACTTTTTCTATGACGAAATGCCGGTCCGCCATGGCGGCGATCTGGGGCAGATGGGTGATACAGATTACCTGATGGACATGGGCCACATTGTCCAGCTGCTCCGACACCTTCCAGGCGGTCTTGCCGCTGATACCCGCGTCAATCTCATCAAAAATTAAAGTGTCGATATGATCCCGGCTGGCCAGCACTGTCTTGATGGCCAGCATAATCCGGGACAGTTCGCCGCCGCTGGCGATCTGGGCCAGAGGCTTCACCGGCTCTCCCGGGTTGGTGGAGATCAGGAATTCCACCTCATCCCAGCCCTTTGCGCTGACATCCCGTCCGTCCTGTACCTGGATCTGCAGCTGCACCGTCAGGAAGTTCAGTCCCTGGAGCGCCTCTGTGAGCACCTTTGTCAGCCCTTTGGCGCTCTTTTTGCGAATTTTGGTGAGTTTTTCACAGGCCTGTTCCAGATCCTTTTCCGCCTTTGCCAGCTTCTGCTCCAGTTTCTGCATATACAGGTCGTAATCCGCCAGCTTCTCCAGCCTCCGGCACTTCTCCTCATATGCCTGGAGCACCTGCTCCAAAGTACTGCCGTACTTATCCTTCAGACGGTTCAGCAGGTTCAGTCGCTCCTCCGTCTGCCGGAATTCCTGCTCATCCCAAGTCAGGCTGTCCTGATACTGGGCCAGATCCCGGTTATAGTCACTGAGCAGGCCGTCTATCTGGTTGAGCTGCTCCGCCAACAGCGTAAGCCGGCTGTCGTATTCCGCAATGCCGTGCATACAGCGCAGAGCCCTGCTCAAAGCGCTGCCTGCGCCCCCCTCCTCGTTACCCGCATATGCCTGAGCTTCCCCCAGCCCCTGGGTAATCTTCCTGCTGTTCACCATCCGCCTGTAGGCTTCCTCCAGCGCCGCATCCTCACCGGGTACGAGCCGGGCTTCCTGGATCTCCTGCTGTTCAAAGGTCAGCAGATCCTGCTCACGCTTCAGAGCGTCCTGATCCAGCAGATTTTCCTCCCTCTCCTGCCTGAGCCCGCGTGCTTCCCGGTAGCGTCCTGCCACCAGTTCCAGGGCCTCCTGCGCCGCCTCTCCCGCATAGGCGTCCAATATCTCCATATGCTTTTTTTTGTGCAGCAGGGACTGGTGTTCATGCTGGCCGTGCATGTCGATGAGCAGTTCCGACACCTCCCTGACCTGGCGGGCGGATACGGTCTCGCCGTTGATGCGCAGTACGCTCTTCCCCGGCTGCATGCGACGGCTGATCAGCACCATGTCCTCCTCCAGGGGAATCTCCAATTCCCTGAGTTTTTCCCGCAGCGCTCTATCCTCCGGCGGGCAGGTGAACATTAATTCCACCAGAGCGCTCTCAGCCCCCTGGCGAAGCATATCCTTGTCAAACCTGGCTCCCAGCGCCAGATTAACCGAACCGATGAGGATGGATTTACCTGCGCCGGTCTCCCCGGTGAGAATATTCAGTCCCTCCCCAAATTCCACTTCTGTCTCCTCAATGAGAGCCAGATTTTTCACATGTAAACTTACTAACATCTCTTTCTTCCTCCCAGGCCCTCTCCCGCAGTCCCCCAACTTCCTGTGTCAAAGAGACCGCCGCAGCCGGCACAGCGCCGACTGTCATGCCTAAGGGGCCGGTACGCCTGCATCACATGGTTTGGGGCGAATGAAGCAGTTCCCGGATCCTTCCCATCAGTTTCTCCGTATCCTCCACCGTGCGCACGGCCATCATGATGGTGTCGTCTCCGGCAATACTGCCCACGATCTCCCTGAAACGCATGGCGTCAATAGCCGCCGCCACCGCCATAGCCATGCCGGAGACCGTCTTGACCACCAAAATATTCTGGGCCATGTCCATGGAGGAAAAACCGTCCTTGAGCACCCGTATATACTTATCCTCCAGATGCCGACTGTCCTCCTGCTGCAATATGGCATATTTCTGCCTCCCGCCGCCGGCGGACACCTTGCACAGATTCAATTCCCGGATGTCTCTGGATACGGTGGCCTGAGTCACATCATACCCCGCCTCCTTAAGCTGCCTGGCCAGCTCCTCCTGGGTGTCGATCTCCTGACCGGTGATGATCTCCAGGATTGTATTATGCCTGTTTTTTTTCAGTCCCATATATTCCATATTCCCCCTATACTATAATCCTTTTTTCGTTGCGGCTGAAAGCCTTTGCCTTTTCGCTATTCTGTCTCCCGCATCTTGCGATGCAGCACTTCCAGAAAACTGACTTTATTTACCGACAGGATCTCCGTGGTTTTCTCCGACTCCACGATGCGGATCCGGTCCCCGGTGCTCATGGACAGTTCATGAGCGCCGTCAAAATTGGCAGTCACCTGTTGTTGCCGTCCCTCCCGCCCCTGAGGAATCTCAATCTCGATCACATCCTCGGGAGACAGGATAATGCTCCTGCTGCTGAGGGTGTGGGGGCAGATGGGTGTCATGATAATAAGCCGGGCAGAGGGCTTTGCTATGGGGCCGCCGGCGGACAGGTTATAGCCGGTGGAGCCGGTGGGAGTGGTGATAATCACACCATCGGCGCTGTATTCCTTGAGGAACTGCCCGTTTACATAAATATTCAGCTTGATAATCTGCAACGCGCCCCGCCTTGAGATGACGATATCGTTCAGACACCAGTCCTCCGTGACCCTGCCGTCCCGGTAAAACACCTTACCGTTAAGCATCATCCGGCTTTCGGAGGACGCCTGTCCAGACATCAGCCGGTCCAGCGCCTCCTCCAGGCAGCCGGGTTCCACCTCTGTCATATAGCCCAGCGTCCCCAGATTCACGCCGATCAGTGGAATATGCGCCTTTCTCACATCCCAGGCGGCCTGCAGCATAGTGCCGTCCCCTCCCAGCACAATCATACAATAGGGGGGACAAGCCTCTGCCGGACTTTGCTCCCCGTTCATATCCCGCGCCTCCCCCGTGCGGGATCCCTCCTGTTCCATGTGATGATGCTTTTCGTCGTTGTGCAGGATCACCGTGCATCTGTGCCCATGGGATTCCAGATAGCCGCGAATTCGCTCTGTCACGGCCAGCCCTTTGTCCTTATGACAATTTGTATAGATCAGAAAATGTTTCATCCCTGCCTCCCACCGGCCTCACACGCCTCCGCCCAGACCGTAATGAGCCATGGCCACCGTGCTCTCTATACATTCCGGCCAGCCCTGCCGCCAGGAAAGACCGTTCCCTGCGGCCAGCAGTTCCTTAAGCCCTGCCTCTGCCTCCTGTTCTCCCAGCTCCGCCAATGCCTGGCAATGTGGTCCGTCTTTCCGAATCTGCACCAGATACTCAATATTTCCCTCCGGTCCCTTGATGGGTGAATAGTCCAGGCGCAGTACCTCAAACCCGATGGAATCCGCAAAATCTACGACCTTGTGAATGACCTCCCGATGCACGGCGGGATCCCGTACCACTCCCTTTTTGCCCACCTTCTCCCGGCCCGCCTCAAACTGAGGCTTAATCAGGCACACCATCTGTCCCTCTTCCCGCAGCAGGTTCCGGGCGGGAATCAGAATCTTGGTCAGAGAGATGAAGGACACATCCACACTGGCAAAATCCGGCTTCTCCTGGATATCCTGGGGCTGCATATAACGGAAATTAGTCTTTTCCATGCACACCACCCGGGGGTCGCTGCGCAGCTTCCAGTCCAGCTGCCCGTGTCCCACGTCCACAGAGTAAACTTTAACCGCCCCGTTTTGCAGCATGCAGTCGGTAAATCCTCCCGTGGAAGCCCCGATGTCCATGCACACCAGCCCCTCCAGGGAAATCTCCCAGGCTCTGATGGCCTTCTCCAGTTTCAGGCCTCCCCGGCTCACATATTTCTGCCCTGTGCCTCTGACCTCCAGACCCAGCCCTGTCATCTCGAACATGCTTCCGGCCTTGTCCTCTTTCTGACCGTTCACATACACATTGCCCGACATGATGATGGCTCTGGCCTTCTCCCGGGAGGGCGCATAGCCCTGGCCCACCAGGATCACATCCAAACGTTCTTTCATAACCTTCCTTTCACGCCGTCCGATACCTGGCTCTGCTTCCAGGGTTCCCGCGCGGGCCAGGCCCCTTCCCCCTGAGCCTGCGCCGCCAGTCTCTCCCGGATGCTCCTGCAGATACTGTCCGCGTCCATGCCGATCTCTTCCTTCAGCATCTCCACATTGCCATGCTCGATATAGGCGTCGGGCAGCGCCACCTGCAGACAGTCCACCGCCATCTTTCTGTGATTGAGAAGCCTCAGCACCTTTTCCCCATATCCCCCGGCGGCCACGTTTTCCTCCAGCGTCACGATAAGCCGGTGCTCCCTGCAGGCCTCCAGCACCGCTTCTTCGTCTATGGGTTTTACAAAACGGGCATTGATCAGGCTTGCCTGCATCCCTTCCCCATGCAGTTTCTCCCGCACCTGCTGCGCCGTCCTGACCATGCTGCCCACGGCAAACAGGGCGATATCCCGCTCCCGGTAAATCCACTCCGCCCTGCCGCAGGCGATGGGTTCCCGGTACTCCCGCAGTCCGTCATATGCCTCCCCCCTGGGATAACGGATGGCCATGGGGCCTCCGAAGGCAACCGCGTACTTCAGCATGTCCGCCAGTTCCCATTTGTTCTTGGGAGCGCACACATGCATGTTGGGGATGTTGGTGAGATAGGACAGATCAAAAATCCCCTGATGGGTCTCTCCATCGCTGCCCACCAGCCCCGCCCGGTCTATGGCAAAGACCACGGGCAGGTTCTGGATACACACATCATGGAGGATCTGGTCATAGGCTCTCTGCAGAAACGAGGAATATACCGCCACCACCGGTTTCATCCCCCCTGCCGCCAGACCGGCGGCAAAAGTCACTGCATGTTCCTCGGCGATGCCCACATCGAAAAACCGCTCCGGGAACATGTTGCGGAAACGCTTAAGACCTGTCCCGTCCGGCATGGCGGCGGTGATGGCCACCACCTTTTCATCCCGCCCCCCCAGTTTGCACATCACCGTGGAAAATACATCCGTATAGCTGGGAATGGTGTGCGGCCTGGTGGGCAGTCCAGTCTCCACATCAAAGGGATCCGCGCCGTGGAACCGGGCAGGATGGCGCTCCGCCGGGGCATAGCCCTTGCCCTTCTGGGTGATGGCATGGATCATTACGGCCCCGTTCACCCTTCTGGCTTCCTGGATCACC
>JAAWKU010000127.1 GCA_022797535.1 Lachnospiraceae bacterium
GCCCCCGCATCCGGCCAGGCATCCCACGGTCAGACTCATGACTCCTGCCGCTGCCAACCATTTTTTCCATCCGTACCTTTTCATTCGCTATACCTCCTCGTATAATGTATAATAAGTTTCGCAATGTCCGAATGCTGTCCGGGGCATTGCTTCGATCCCTGTTCCGGCCCGCTCCTGGTGAAGCGTATCGGAAGTAATTTCATCATATTTGTTTCTAACAGATTATACAACAATCCATTCTTGCACCCATACAAATCTGTCAGAATCACCAATTTTTCATGGAAAATGCCGGGGGACGGCAAGAATTGTATCTTCGGCAAGAACGGTTTGTTGCGACTTGAATTCCTTTCATAATATAATGAATTCTGTAAACAATAAGGTTCACCATACCGAAAACCAAAGGAGGATATCAGTATGAATTTACACATTAAGAAAACCCCCGCGCTGCTGGGCGAGAAGGCCGCCGCGCTCACCGCGTCCCTGCTGCGCCAGGCCATCGTGGAAAATGGCAGGGCCCGCCTGGTGCTGTCCACGGGCAATTCCCAGTTTGAAACCCTGGAAGCCCTGGTAAAGGAGGACGTGGACTGGAGCAAAGTCACCATGTTCCACCTGGATGAATATGTGGGGCTCCCCGAGACTCATCCCGCCAGTTTCCGCAAATATTTAAAGGAGCGTTTTCTCTCAAAGGTGACCCTGGAGGATTATCATCTGGTGGACGGAGATCCCCAGTCCATCCCCGCTCTCACCGAAGCACTGAAGAAAGCCCCCATCGATGTGGGGCTGATCGGCATCGGTGAAAACGCCCACATCGCTTTTAACGATCCTCCAGCGGATTTTGACACCAGGGAAAGCTACATCGTGGTGGATCTGAACGAAAGATGCAAGCAGCAGCAGGTGGGAGAAGGATGGTTTGCCACTACGGCGGACGTTCCGGCCCAGGCTATCTCCATGACTGCATGGCAGATAATGCAGTGCCGCCACATTATTTCCGCAGTTCCCCACAAGGTGAAAGCCAAAGCCGTGGCGGATACATTAAGTCACGACACCACGCCCGAGATCCCAGCCACCCTGTTAAAGACACACCCGAACTTTGATCTGTTCCTGGATTCGGAATCCGCTTCTTTGATCAACGATTGATCTTTAGTCCCGGCAGGGAGCCTGAAGAAGCCCATACGCCGCATCCATGCTCTACGATACCAAGGAGGCCATCATGAAAGCGTTCCACTTTTTCAGACATTCCCGCACCTACAGACGCATGTTTCTACATACCTATGTGCTATATGCGGCCTCTTCCCTTCTGCTGCTCCTTGCGGCGGGACTCTTCCTCTTTTATCAGGATTCTCACACCATCAGGAATAATACCCTGCAGGCAGCCGCCAATCTGGCTTATTACGCGGATGACCGGCTGTCCGCCTGCCAGAAGCTCTCCGCCAGTGTGGGGCAGAGCGAGCGCCTTATAAACCTGTCTTTCAACGCCGCCACAGATCTGGATTTTTCCCTGCTGGACTCCACCACGCTCTTTGCCGCGCAGCACGACCTGGTATCCGCCAAGGCGCTGAACCGCTTTGCGGCCACCCTGGGCGTCTACCTGTACAATAAAGGGTATGTGATATCCGATTACGGCACCCTCACCCTGGAGAGCTTTTACCAAAGCATTTTTAACATGAGCCCTAATGTGTTTTCGGAATATCTGCGTCCTCTGGGCTCCGGCAGTTACCTCTTCCTTCCCCGGGGCGCAGTAGAGGAGACGGGCACTCCCCAGCATCCCCTCATAGTGCTCTCCGTGATCGACGGCAACAGCAGGCGCTACGGCAATCTCTTCATCTTCCTGGACGAGAGGCAGATGCAGGAAGATATCGAGCAGCTACTGAATAACACCGATATGGAATACTATCTTTTTGCCGGGGAAGGCCGGCTGGTGGTGAGCAGCCAAAGCGTCTCGGCGGATGGGCTTATGCAAATGTATGCCAGCCTGAGTTCAAACGACAACTATCAGAGCAATACCGCCAAATTTTCCGGCTGGACTGCCTTTGTCGGCTATTCCGAGGCTTATCTGCTGGGGCGTCTACACAGCAAACTTTGGATTCTGGCAGGCGTCCTGATTTTTCTGCTGTTGTCAGGACTTCCCCTGACCCACACCATCTGTCGAAAAAATTATGCCCCTATCCGGGAACTGGCATACATTGTAAGTTCTCCCGAGCAGCGGAGCGATAACAGGGATATGGAATATGAAGCGCTGAAATCCATTATCTCCTCAATCTTCAAGGACAAATCCCTGCTGGAGGAACAGCTGCTGATCTACAGGCCCCTTCTGGTGAACAGTATGCTTCTGGAGTTGCTGGAGGGCGCCCAGCCCAGGACGGAAATCCTTCCCGGTCTGCAGAAACTCGGCATCCATTTCCCCTATCCCCACCATTTGTGCTGCTGCCTGCTTACGGCCCGCGCCACCCAGGATTTTCTGATGAGTCTGGCCCAGGCCATACGGGATGAAGAAACCGGATGCCTGTATATCACCTTTCGGAAACACCTGGGCATCTTCCTGATCAGCGCCTCCTCCCCGGAAAAGTGCCGGGATGCCGTGGACAGGCTATTGGCGCTGTTGGCGGAGGTCAACCCCGATGCTTTCCTGGGAGTCAGCGATGTGGTGAACGATCTGGAGCTGTTGGGAACTGCGTGCCAGCAGTCCCGCAGCGCATTGGAATATCTGCCCTCGGATCCTTTCAGCCGGGGTATTTTCTGGAGCCAGGTCAGGCAGTCCGGCGTCCTGAAGCTCGCTCTTCCCACATGCCTCGCCTCACTGCCCGCCGCCTTTGGCGCAGGCCAGTATGCGGAGGCCCGCAGCCAATTAAACCTGTACTTTCAGACGGTCTCCCGCTGCGGCCTCACCAGAAAGGAACATCTGATCCATGCCAGAGACCGGCTGCTGGAAGCCATGTCCCGGGCAGAAAAGGAACAAGGGCTGTGTTTTGACTCCATTTCCCTGCAGGGCTGGATGCCGGAACAGCCCTGTGCTCTGGAATGCCTTCAGGAAACTGCTTTCCTGGCCTGCGACAGACTGGAGCAGGCTACGCTGGAATCCCGAGAGCAGCAGTCCCTGAGCTCCGCCCAAATCCTGATGGATTACCTGCAGCTTCACCTGCTGGATGAAGATCTCTCCCTGAGCAAGCTGGCCGAGGCCTTCCAACTCTCCGAGAGCAGCATCAGCCGAAGAATCAAGCAGATTACGGATTACAATTTTCTGGAATATGTCAACAGAAAGAGAATAGAATACGCCTGCGGCCTTTTGTCGGAGACGGATTTGTCCGTCAACGATGTCTCAAAGGCTTCCGGCTATGTGAATGACATCACCTTTCGAAGATTGTTCAAAAAATATGTAGGCGTCACGCCCGGCGAATACCGCCGCCAGGCGTGACGTCGAAGGATTAATTCCCGCCCGTGAACTCCCTGAGGTCGATCATTTTGCCGCCGGACAGCCGGGACTGCTCCGCCGCCAGCGCCATATAATGGCTCTCCAGGGACTGCCGCAGAGAGGTCAGGGTGGCTCTGCCCTGCCTCCGGGCTTCAAACATGTCATGCAGCATGCCGTAATCCCCGCCGCTGTGCCCGGAGGCCGTCTCCCGGGGATCAATCCGCAGGGTTTCCTCCCCGCCGCCGAACCGATGGAGCACCAGCACTTCCTCCTCCAGGTTGCCGGTAATGTCCCCCTTTGTGCCCATGATATGTATAGCTCTGTAGTTGTTGCGGTTCAGACCGCACATGTGAAATCCCACGGTGACGCCGTTCTCCATCTCCAATGTGAGGGACTGATTGTCCACCACATCGTTGTCACAGCGATACACACATCTGCCATAGGGGCTGGTTCGCAGGGTTTCCAGAAGGTCTTCCCTGGTGGGCTGTACCATCACCGCATTCTGCAGCCAGCCTGCCCCCTTTGCGTCATATCCCGTCACCTCATCCGTGACATAGATTTTCTCCGCGTCGTAGGGACATTGCTCTTTTACGGGACAGCCCTCCATACAATAGCGCGGCGCGCCCTCCGGCGCATTCTCCTCCCGGAAATGGGAACGGCTTCCCATGGAGGAAATACGCCGGCAGCGGCTGTCCGTAAGCCAGACCAGCAAGTCCATATCATGGCAGCACTTTTGCAGAATCATGGGACTGGTCTCTCTGCTGTTCCTCCAGTTGCCCCGCACAAAGCTGTGGGCCTGATGCCAGTATCCCACATTTTCACTGGCCTGTATGGAGATGATCTGTCCCACGGCGCCCTCCTCCAGCAGCTTTTTCAGCTTCTGATAGAATGGCGCGTACCGCAGCACATGGCAGACCGTCACGCTCCTTCCCAGTTCATCAGCCTTCTGCAATAATCTCCTGCACTCGTCCACATCACCGGCCACTGGCTTTTCCAGCAGAAGGTCATAGCCCTTTTCCAGAGCCAGGCAGGCGTGGCGTACATGATCTGCGTCCTGGGTGCAGATAAACGCCATATCTGCCATCTTCGGCTGTGCAAACATCTCTTCCACCGTGGAAAAGCACCGTTCCTCCGAGAGCCCATAATCCTGCCGTATTTCTCTGAGCCGCTCCGGGATCTTTTCGGCCGCCGCCACCAGCTTCATCTCTCCCGGATAATGTTTGGAATAGGGCGCATAGGTCAGCCTCCCCCGGCTTCCTGCACCGGCGATTACCACCGTCGTTACTTCCATTCTTTTCTCCTCCCTTTTTAATATTCAGTCTCACGGTATCAGTCTGCATTTTTCAACATTTCGCCCTCTCTCCGCCTGGATTTCCTGTCATTCCTATGGGCCGCGCAGAAACATGGATATCATACCGCAAAAATGGATATCATACCGCAAAATGCCGAAAACGCGTATGGAATAACATATATTTCTTTGCTTCCAGTTCTTGTATATCCTTCCAGCCATGCTTATAATGTTATTGTAGATTTTGCAGGATCACATATCTATTATACCATGTGCGTAAGCCGCCCATGGCATGGATGGCCATTCAACCGTTTCCTGCCACAAATATGAAAGTAAAGTACCATAGTCGAAACATCCGGACAGACAAAGGAGGTTATTTATGAATCACAAAGCCAGGGCTACCCTTTTCGCCTTGCTGGCCGCCGCCCTCTATGCGCTCAACTCGCCTGTGTCCAAACTGCTGCTTAACCGCATTCCCCCAACCATTATGGCCGGTTTTTTATATCTTGGCGCAGGTATCGGCATTTTTCTGTTCGGAAGAATCCGAACTATACTGGGCAATGAATATGTAGAATCCCCCCCTGACCAAAAAAGAACTGCCCTATACAATAGGCATGATCGTTCTTGACATTGCCGCCCCTGTCTGCCTTATGGCGGGCCTTACAAAAACAGCCGCCGCAAATGCCTCCCTTCTGAACAATTTTGAGATTACCGCCACAGCGATCATTGCCCTGTTCGTATTCAAGGAAACCATCAGCCCCCGCATATGGGCAGCTATCGCCTGCGTGACATTTGCCAGCGCCATGCTCTTCTTTGATGACATCAGCAGCCTGTCCTTTTCATGGGGTTCCCTGCTCGTCCTGCTCGCTTCTACCTGCTGGGGACTGGAAAACAACTGTACCCGTATGCTTTCCGCCAAAGACCCCATGCAGATTGTCACGATAAAAGGAATATTTTCCGGTCTTGGTTCCCTGACCATTGCATTTGTAATCGGAGAACGTGACTTCAATATCCCCTATATCCTGCTGGCAATATTACTTGGATTTATTTCATACGGCCTGAGCATTTTCTTTTACATCTATGCCCAACGTGATCTGGGGGCAGCAAAAACAAGTGCATATTACGCAGTCGCGCCATTTATCGGAACCGCCCTGTCATTTATTATTTTCCAGGAAATCCCTTCTGTTATCTTTCTTTTTGCACTCTGCATCATGCTTCTTGGCACATACCTTGCAACAGAAAAAAATACTTAGACACCATCCTATCAGGCATACTCACATCATAACACAAAATCCCCAAAAAAGGTAGAGCGGGAAGGGCGTTTCAGCACCCTTCTCTAAGTGCACGCCACGCTGCTACGGACAAGATCCTTTAATAATATATTTAGGAAAACTTTTTATGATTAGCTCTTATTAGGAATATAAAAACAAAAGAATCTCGTCGAAATCAAAAGAAAACAGATCGAAACTATCACATTACGCAGATAGCTGTGCTGTTCTTTTTTATTTTTAAGACCAACGTAGTATTGACAAAATTTTAAGACTGTGGTAGTATTTGTTCGTAGCTACTACCACAGTCTTAATAGGAGGTGATTGAATGGACATTAAACTTTTTGATTCTGAATTGAAAGTGATGTCTGTCCTTTGGCGCGATGGTGATGTTCCCGCAAAACATATCGCTAAGCTGCTGACCGAGGAGCTGGGCTGGAATGTCAATACAACCTATACTCTAATCAAGCGTTGTATTAAAAAGGGCGCGATTGAACGTTCCGAACCCGGTTTCATGTGTCATGCGCTTGTGCCGAAAGAGGATGTGCAGGAGGCGGAAACAAACGAGCTGATTAACAAGGTGTATGACGGTTCCGCTGACAAACTGTTTGCCGCTTTGCTGGGGCGAAAAAAATTAAGCGCCGCACAGATCGAAAAGCTAAAGGAGATTGTAGGTGACTTGGAATGAGGTGGCGTGAATGAGCCTATTGCAAATGAGTTTTGCGGGGGCCGTGATGATTTTGGCGAACATCGTAATACGCGCCTTAGCAATCAATTTGTTGCCAAAAAAGACTTTTTCGGCTCTTTGGGGAATAGCGGTTGTGCGGCTGCTGCTCCCGTTCTCCCTTCCCTCCGCGTTCAGTGTGTATTCGCTGATAGGCAATCACACACCTGCGGTAAATCCTGCAAAAGTCCCACAAGCCGCTGTAATGCTGCCGGGGGATGTAAACGGGCAAATGGTTATGCACGGCAATGTTTCAAACACTGTAACCCCCATTTCTGTCTGGATGATTGTTTGGGCTGCTGGTGCGCTGGTTTGCGCTTTGGTCTTTACCATAGCATACTGGAAGTGCCAGCAGGAATTTCAAACATCCTTGCCGATAGACAATGGTTTTATTCAAAGCTGGTTAAAAACACATCGGCTGAAACGCCCGATTTCTATTCGGCAATCCAGTCGGTTTTCTGCCCCGCTCACTTATGGCATCTTTCGCCCGGTGATTTTAATGCCAACGTCTACCGAATGGGAAAACACAAATGCGTTGCAATATGTTTTAGCGCACGAATATATGCATATCCGGCGTCTTGACAGCTTCACAAAATTGGTACTTATTGCAGTATTGTGTGTGCATTGGTTCAACCCTTTGGTGTGGGCGATGTATATTCTCGCAAATCGGGATATTGAGTTATCTTGTGATGAGGCGGTCGTCCGACTTTTCGGAGAGAATATGAAGGCGGCTTATGCGCGGTCACTAATCAGCATGGAAGAAACCCGGAGCAGCCTCGCTCCACTGTGTAACAATTTTAACAAAAATCCAATAGAAGAAAGGATAACTGCAATCATGAAATATAAGAAAACCAGCATTTTTTCACTTGTTCTTGCTCTTGCCTTAGTTTTTTGCACAACTACGGCCTTTGCCACTTCTGCCCAGCAGGCGTCTGATTATGTCATAACGGATGAAAATGGAAATACTACCGTTTTCGATGGTCAGCTAACGATTGCCTCCAGATTTTCCCATGATGAAAGCGGCAAATACCTTTTTGACCCCGACAGCAAACTCAACGGTCTATCTGCTGAGTATAGTATTCCGCCGGCTGAGCTTGATGGTTTTGATAATGCCGATTTCAGCGTCACACCAGAAGGCGCCATGAATCAACAACAAGACGATTTCTATTATCAGCCCATGGGCCCTACGCGTACCGAGGCGGAGATGGAAGAAATTATCGCAGATATTGAAAGCGGTAAAATTCCCGGATATAATTTGTCGGATTTTGTGGAAGGAAAAGTCCCGGGATTTGAGATAGTGGATGGTGCAGATCGGTCTGTCGATTTGGTAGATTATCCTGATAGCAGTTGTGTAAGGGACAATTAAAAAACTGCGGCTTTGGGGAAAAATGTTCCAAAGCTGGAAGGTGTCGCAAAATCACCAAAACAGATGATCGAGCGGCACCCTCCGTTACGGAAATTAACGGACTGTTTTTACTTTGAAATAAATTTTAGTCATTCTTATAAACAAACATCATTCCTACAGTCATCAAAGCGTAAACAAAAATCGCCAGTTCTCGATAGGTCATCCATGGATGAATCCAAGAATGATTTGACAAAACTGCATACCATATAAATGGCAGAATAGCTATACATAACATAGGGATTATACGAAAGCTTACCTTAATTTTTTTAATTAGTCCAACAATAATGCAAACTGCAAACAAAAGGATGATTATTTCTACAGGAAAATCTGCTCTATTCAAATTTGTTTTGATAACGTCAAGAACATTAAACACTGCATCGTCGTATCCATTACTCGTCCTGAATTTCATTGCATCCACTGCTGACGTTAATACATTATTTCCAGTTACAAGTGTTCCAAGAATCCATTTAGATGCCCACATTGCCCCGTAGCCAGTCACCCATAAAATTCCCGTTTCAATAAACATTTTAAGTCCGGTCTTGAAATCTTTCGTATATTGGGACACCATGAATGCGATTGGGATGCCAAATGTTACTAAAGGATATGTCAATAAATCGAAATATACCGTCAGGCATCCGACAACAAAAAAATGATATAGCCATAGTTTCATGCATATCTTATACTTTTCTTCAAACAGCAGGATGATAATCATCTGTGCTATCGTTAAGCAAAATACTGGTGTAAATTGCAGTGATAAGGAACATACTGTCGGGTTTAAGAAAAAAATAGAGGTCAAAATCGGGATAAAACATTCCTTTTTATTTTTCCTTCCGATCAAAATTTGGACAAAAAAATTATAAATCTATAGTTTATTTATTAAACTCACATGGTATTTTTAAGGCACTAAAAAGGCCGCAAACTTTGGATTTTTCTGGAAAACCTTTGATTTGCGGCCTTTTTCTTTAGCTCCCCGAGTAGGGCTCGAACCTACAACAACTCGGTTAACAGCCGAGTGCTCTACCATTGATACGGTTTCAACCGTAAATCAATAAGGTAAAGTTTTTCGTTCATTCCTTTTAATGTAGGGGAGGCTGCTATCCGCTATCAAAAGGCATCTATAAATACGGTAACTTCCGGGACTGTCCGGCAGAGCATCTGCTGAATGTGCCTCTCACATAGAGGCTGTAGGTTTCAGGAATTCCCCATCGTTCCACTCGGAACAGAACTGGCGGTAGGTCATATTCAGTTCTACAGATACCTCATAACCTTTCCCCACTTCTATGCGGTTGAACAGATGGCATGCTATCATTTTCTTCTGTTCCTGTGATGCCGTTTCAAATTCCTCCGCCCATGACTTGAACTCGTTGTAGGCCGGAGTGATAAGCTCGATTCCTTCTTTCTTCCTTGCTTCTTCTTCCTTTAATGCGGCAAGCTGTTCCTCTGCATCTGCGATCCTCGCTTTGACAGTCTGTATCGCCTGTGATAAATCTTCCGGCGAATAGAAACTGTCTCCCGTCAGACTCTTTCCAATCTCCAGCTGCAGCTTCGTAAGCTGTTCCTGATTCTTCGTGAGCTCATGGCTGAGCTTTTTCTGTTTCGCCCGGTTGCCGGCCATCTGCCGTTTCAGCATCTCCTGCAGCCGTTCTTCCTCCGGCGCCCCGTCCATGCATCCGAATATCTGGCGGATGATCTTCTGAACTGTCTCGTCCACCCGGTCAGCCTGGTATGTAACCTGGCCGTCACACTTGCAGAGCTTGCGGCTCTTGTGGTAACAGCAATACTTAATCTGGTCCACAGCATACAAAGAGCCGTCCGCCCTTGTATAGCTGTCTTTGTACCGCATGGTCGTGAGCCTCCCGCCGCAGTGTGCACAGAACAGATTGCCCGAAAGCATCCCCTGCGCTTTGGTCTGCATTGCAATCTGGCGCTTTTCCTCATTCGCATTGTTACGCTGACCCAGGATAAAAAGGATTTTGCTGTAGGTTTCCTCGCTCCTTATCTTCAACGCCGCCAGTGCCTCCGAGGTCGTGCCATCCTCCAGCCTCCCGCAGTAGCGGACATCTTTCAGTATGCGGTTCACTTTGATACTTGTAAAATTTCCGCCCTCATGTGTCTTGTAGCCGTTCTTGTTCAGGTAGTCTGCCAGCCTCCAGGAGCCGTACCCCTTATTGACTGTCATGTCATCAATCATATGTAAGATCTCGCTCTCTGCAGGGTCTATCACATATTTCTTGATAGGCGCCCCTTTCCTGTTCACAAGCCCGCTGTCCACAACCTGATACCCGAACCTTACCGGCCCGCCTGTATATAAGCCGTCAAGAACCATCTGCTGCATCTTATTGGTAATCCTGATGGAAGTTTTTTCACTTTCTCCGGATGCCTGCCAGAAACGCAGGTAATTCATCAGCTTGTCAACATGGTT
>JAAWKU010000128.1 GCA_022797535.1 Lachnospiraceae bacterium
CTGGAGCAGGCGATATCCCGGGTTTTCTCCGTTTGCAGAATGAAGTCGTCCAGGTATTCCTGGCCATGCACGATCTGCAATTCGAAACATCGGTAGACCAGCACTCCTCCCAACAGGCAGAAAACCAGGGTCAGGAGCGTAAGCCTGCTTGTAAAGAAATTAATGATGTCTCCCTTCAATTTGTCAAACAAATTTTTTCGCTCTCTTTCTCTCAAATCCTTCCAGCCGGTTGTTGACAAACAACGCCAGCGGATACAGCAAACAGGTAACGATAATAGTGTACACCGTCTCCGGCAGGATCACCGTCCAAAGATAAAACGGAAAATTCAGTCTGCCCCGGAGCAGGAATAAAAGCACATAGCAGATCACACCATAGGACAGGTCGCTCACCGTGATCAGCGCCAGCGGGAGTTTGATGTCTTCCGGATAAAATATTTTACAGAACTTGCCGTTCAAAAAGCCGATATACATATATACCAGCGCATGGTATCCCAGAATATCCGCAAAGAAGATATCGCAGAGCAGTCCCGCGAAAAAGCCGATGATAAGTCCTTCCTTCTCCCCCCGCATAAAACCGAAGGAAGAGGTCAGCACGATCAGCAGATTGGGCACGATCCCCGCAAAAGCCAGGCTGCGGAACAGGGTGGTCTGTAAAAGGAAGCAAAACAGAAGCATAACAGCCATGGTTATTTTTCTAAGCATCATCCCACTCCCTCTTCATGTCCGTGATCACCAACACCTCCTCCAGATGCTCAAAATCCACGGCGGGCGTCAGATAACCGGATTTGGTCAGGTTGTTGGAATCCCTGTTGATGGTATGTATCGTACCAATCAGGATGTTGGGCAGGAATTTGTCGCTGATATGAGAGGTGACCACCTTGTCCCCCACCACCACGCTGTCCTGGCTGTCAATCAACTGGCTGAAGCGTATTACGCCGTCATGCATGGCCTGCAGATCACCGGATACAATCATGGTGTCCGAAGTGCTCAGGGTCTTGGCGGACACATTGGAATTGTCGGCAATCACCGAAGTGACTCTCGCCCAGTTGGGGCCCACTTCGCTGACGCGTCCCACCAGGCCGCCGCTGGCAATCACATTCATGTCGATCTCCAACCCATCTGCCTCCCCCTTGTCAATCACAAACGCGGAATACCAGTTGCCGCTGTCCCGGGCAATGATCCGGGCTCCCACCTTGTGATACTCATCATATTGGTTGTCCAACTGGTAGAGTTCCCGCAGACGGCTCAGTTCCGCCTTTTCCTGCTGCAACAGGGTGTTCTCCACCAGCAGATCGTCCACCTGTTGCTGCAGGCTTACATTCTCCTCCAGAAGCTGGCGAATCTGCACCAGTTCGTCCTTGCGCCTGGAAAGCCAGCCCCCCACCTTGCTGATTCCCTGCTGGAAGGGGACCACCACATAGCCCACGGCGGCATTCAGCGGCCGGTTGAAAAGATCCGTACTGAAAGTCAGCGCCATCAGCACGGTACACAGACAGGTTAAAGCAAAGAGGAGATATTTACTCGGTATCGTAAATTTCTCCCCCTTCTTCTTGATTACTGGGCTCATTTACTCATCCCTTCAATCGCGTATGCTACGGATTTATAGTTGTCCTCGTTGATGATCTTGGACAGGCCCACGGCCACGCTGGTCATGGGGTTCTCGGAGACGTTGACTTTCAGTCCCGTACCCTGGCTGACGCGTTCTGCCAGATGGCTGGTCTGGGAGGCGCCGCCGGTGAGGTAAATGCCGTGGCGGTAAATATCCGCCGCCAGTTCGGGCGGAGTCCTCTCCAGGATCACCTTTACATTGTCCACAATGGTGTTGAAATGTTCCTCCAGGGAATCCACCACCAGCTTGGTGGGAATCTCCCGCTCCACGGGCAGCCCTGTCACAATGTCCCGCCCGTAGACCACAGCCCCCTGCCTGTCCTCCTCCAGCTTGAGCAGAGACATCTTCACCGACTCTGCCGTTTTGCCTCCGATGATCAGACTGAATTCCCGCCGCACCGCCGAGCGGATGGCCTCGTCAAACTTGATGCCGCCAACTTTGATCAGCCGGCTCAGAACGATGCCGCCCAGAGACAAAATAGAGATCTCTGTGGTCTCAAATCCCACGTTTACCACGATAACGCCCTGAGAATTCTTCACGTCGATCCCCATTCCCAGCCCGTCCGCCACGGCTTTTTCCACCACCATGATCTTGCGGGCCTTCATATTGGCATCCCGAATCAGGTCGTAGAAAGCCCTTTTCTCCACCTCCGTCACATCGGTGGGAACCGCGATAAAATAGTCGGCGGGCTGCCCCTTGCCCTTCTGGATATCGCTGATGAAGTACCGGATCAGAGTCTCCATATTTTTGATGTCCGCGATAACGCCGTTGGACAATGGATAAGAAATATGAATATTTGCCGGCGCTTTCTCATACATTTCAAAAGCGGAATCCCCATAGGCGAAAAGCGTGTTTTTATTTTCAATGGCGATCATGTTTTTTTCCACTACAATCGTATCGTCGCTCCGGCTGTAGATTTTGATGTTGTTGGTACCCAGGTCGATACCAAATGCGTTATTTGCCATATTACAGGCCCCCTTTTTGTATTTAAGTTTCCGCTCTCAGGGTATCAGTTTTTCCTCCCGGAAACTCATGTATCTGTTGTCCCCGATGATTACATGATCAAGCAACGGGATTCCCAGCATCTGTCCCATGCCGGCAAGCTGGCCGGTGAGTTCCATGTCAGCCTTGCTGGGAGAGGGATCTCCGCTGGGATGGTTGTGTACCAGAATAATGCTCACCGCCTGGCACCTGAGCGCTTCCAGAAAAATCTCCCTGGGCGAAATCAGCGACATGGTGGCGCTGCCGTCAGACATCATGGAATCACATAACAGCCGGCTTCTGGCGTCCACCGAAGCCAGAACCACGCACTCTGTCCGGCGATGCCGCAGCCTCTCCATATAGTACGCGGCTACCGTGTCCGGCCTCTGCAGGCTGACGCGTTCCCTGGCGGTGGCAGACGCGATACGCTGGGACAGTTCGGTGATGCATTTAAGTTTCACCGCCTTGACCTGTCCGATGCCCTTGATCTTCATCAGACTTTCCAGGGGAATGTCGTACAGCCCCAACAGCCCTTCCCTGGACGGGTCCGCCAGCGCAAGCACCTCCTGGGCCAGTTCCATGGCGCTCTTGTCCCTGGTGCCGGTCCGCAGGATGATGGCCAGAAGTTCGCTCTCTGTCAGGCTCTCCGGCCCAAAGCGAAGGAACTTCTCATAGGGCAGGTCCCCCTGCCTTACTTTTTCTAACTGATTCATTGTCCTCCTGTCCGCCTTCTCCCATGTGCGGCGTCTGCAGGACTATCTGATGAACCGGTATACGAGCAATGCAATGACCACGCCGATAACGCTGGCGATGGTAATCTGGATCTGCAGCCCAAAGGTCAGGATGATAAAACCCAGATCCAGCACAATGGGGCTGCTCAGACCAAAAGTCTGCCCGTAATTCAGGAAACTTCCGCTGAAGTAGGTCCCGATAAAGCGGCCGATCACAAAACCGATCAATACCAGGACGACAAATACCCAATTCACTCTCTTCAAAGTACTCCCTCGACTTTCTTTGGTATTGCTTATATATGCCCGCCCACTGCGGAACATATAACTCATCTTACCATAATTTTGCAGTTCTGTACACACCCAATCCGAGATTTAAGACAGGGATTTTTCCAACTTTTCTCTAGCTTTGGAGACATCCTCCGACAGCAGCAGCCTCTTGTCGACAAGAGACTGCAAGGATCGCAATATCCCGAACTTGGCGTGTTGCCAGGTCAGTCCCCCCTGGAAATAAACCGCGTAGGGGGGCTTGATGGGACCGTCCGCAGACAGTTCGATGGAGGAGCCCGACACGAAAGCTCCCGCCGCCATAATCACCTGGGCGTCATAGCCGGGCATGTCCCAGGGCTCGGGAGTCACATGGCTGTCCACCGGAGCCGCGGCCTGGATCCCCTGACAGAAGGCCACCACGCCCTCCGGGCTGCCGAATGTCACGGCCTGAATGATATCGTGCCGGGACTGCCTCCCGTCCGGTATTACCGAAAAGCCCAGCCCCTCATAGATATTGGCGGCGAAAACGGCTCCCTTCAGAGCCCCCGCCGTCACCGTGGGAGCCAGGAAAAAGCCCTGATAAAATTCTTTCAGGGTTCCCAGAGAGGCCCCCACCTCCTTGCCCAGTCCCGGGGAGGTCAGCCGGTAAGCCGCATTCTCCACACACTCTCTCCTGCCCGCGATATAGCCGCCGATGGGAGCCAGGCCGCCGCCGGGGTTCTTGATCAGGGAACCCACCACCAGGTCAGCTCCCACATCGCTGGGCTCCCTGGTCTCCACGAACTCCCCGTAACAATTATCCACCATGCAGATCACATTCGGCCTGATACCCTTTATATAAGAGATCAGCTCTCCGATCCTGTCCACAGACAGGGTGGGCCGGGTCTGGTAGCCTTTGGAGCGCTGGATGGTCACCAGGCGGGTGCGCTCTTTCATGGCCCGGCGGATGCCCTCATAGTCAAAGCCGCCATCGGGCAGAAGATCCACCTGGGAATAAGTCACGCCATATTCTCTCAGGGAACCCCTGGAGGGTCGTATACCGATGACTTCTTCCAGTGTATCATAGGGCTTTCCCACCGGGGATAACAGTTCGTCACCGGGCCGCAGATTGCTCATCAGGGCCAGGGCCAGAGCATGGGTCCCGCAGGTGATCTGGGGGCGCACCAGAGCGTCCTCCGTGTGAAACACAGAGGCGTAGACCTTCTCCAGGGTGTCCCTGCCCAGATCATTGTAGCCGTATCCCGTAGTGCCCAGCAGACAGGCCTCGCTGACCTGGTGATCCTGCATTCCCTTCAGCACTTTCAGCTGGTTGTATTCCGCCACGGCGTCTATGCCCGCAAATCGTTCTTTCAAACCTTCCAGCACGGTCTCTCCATAGGCATGGACTTCCCGGGAGATTCCCAGATCCTGGTATATATCATATCCAATATTCATAAAATATTCACATCCCATCTGCCCGTGATACAGGCGAAATATTTCCGTTTCCCTTATCCTGTTCCTTCTCCTGAGCCAGAATCCCTGCAGCCTGCAGATGCCCGGCCATGGCTTCCAGGATCTTCCCCTCATCATATCCATAATCCGGCTTGTTTAGCCAGATCACATCTTTTTCCCGCCGAAACCAGGTCAACTGACGCTTGGCGAAATGCCGGGTACCCAGCTTGATGCGATAGACTGCCTCCTCCAGGGTAGTCTCCCCCGCCAGATAGTCCAGGATTTCCTTGTAACCCAGGCCCTGCATGGAGATCATGTCCCGCCGGCAGCCCCGGGCCATCAGGCTGCGCACTTCTTCCACCAGGCCCTCCTCCAGCATCCGATCTACCCGTTCCTCTATGCGCCTGTAGAGTCTTTCCCGGTCATCATTCAGCACAAAATAGCAGTACCGATAGGGCGACTGTCTTTCCGCTTCCCGCTCATTGTGCTCCGAAATCTTTTTCCCGGTAAGATGATGAAATTCCAGGGCCCGGATCACCCGCTTCAGATTGTGGGCGTGGATGGCCTCTGCCGCCTTGGGATCCGCTGCCGCCAGCATCTCATGCAAATACCCGGCGCCTTTTTGGGCAGCCAGCTCTTCCAGCGCTTTTCGGTACTCGGTATTCTCCTCATTTTCCGTGAAATCAATATCCCGCAGAACAGCCTGGATATAAAAGCCTGTGCCTCCGGTGAGAATGGGGATATGCCCACGCTTATAGATGCCTTCCATGGCCTGATGACAAAGCTGCTGGAATACCACCACATTGAACTCCTGGTTCGGATCTAATACGTCGATCAGGTGATGGGGAACCCCCCGGGCCTCCTGGGAACGGATCTTGGCGGAGCCAATATCCATCCCCCGGTAGACCTGCATGGAATCCGCTGAAAGGATCTCGCCACCCACCATCCCGGCCAGCTCTATGGATAGCGCTGTCTTGCCCACCGCCGTGGGGCCTGTCAGTACAATCAAAGGTCTCATCGTTTAAATTTTTTCTCCAATTCATATTTGCTCATGGATATAATGGTGGGACGTCCATGAGGGCAATTATAAGGATTGTCCAGCGTCAACAGTTCGTCCATCAGCTTCTGGGCCTCCTGGGCGCTGAGTCTGTTATTGCCCTTCACCGCCGCCTTGCAGGACATGGAGGCGATCTTTTCCCGCGCCGCCGTCAGTTCTCCCCGGCCCCCTCCCTCCAAAAGCTCGTCCAGCACCGACAGAAAAAGCTCTTTCTCCTGACAGCCGTAGAGATCCACAGGCACGCTGCGCAGAGCATACTCGCTGCCTCCAAAATGCTCCACCTCAAAGCCCAGTTCCGCAAATACGGACGCATACTCCTTATAAGCGGTCTCCTCCTGCCCGGACAGACTCACGATAATGGGTGGCATCAAATTCTGACTCACCAGGCGCTTTTCATGATACTGCTTCATAATGCGCTCAAACTTCACCTTTTCGTGAGCCGCATGCTGGTCGATGATAAACAGTTTGTCCTCATATTCCATGAGCCAGTACGTGTCAAACACCTGGCCGATCAGCTTGAAATAGGGACGCTTCTCCGGCGTCAGCACTTTATCCTCAAACAATTCCCCCTGGTGATAGTCCTGGGTTTGTTGCCGTTCGGCCTCGTACCGGGTCTCTTCCATCACCCGGTACTGCCGGCCGCGGTTTACTTCAAAAGGTTCAGGGGCCCCGCCGGCGCCATGCTGCCTTTCCACCCCCGCAGAAACAGTTCCCCGCTTCTGGTGTCCCATGGCACATTGCTCTTCCCGGGAATTTTTTGAGGCTGCAGCATTTTTCCCATATCCGGCCATCTCCTCCAGGCGCTGCACATCCTGGTCTGCGGGCTGTTTGCCGTCTATGCCTACGGCAGGAATCATCTCCCGGTTTCGCAGCCTCTCCCGGATGCCTGCGGACACGGCCTCAAAGATTCCGGGACCGTCCAGAAAGCGCACCTCCATCTTGCTGGGATGTACGTTTACATCCACTTTGGAGATGTCCTTCAACTTCATATGCAGTACACACAGAGGGAACTTGTGCTGCATCAGGTATTCCCTGTATCCCTCTTCGATGGCCCTGCCCAGCAGATTGCTGCGGATATATCTGCCATTGAGAAAATAAATTTCAAAATTGCGGTTGGAGCGGACGATGGCGGGAGTACCCAGATAGCCGTCCATCACCAGTTCCTCCGTCTCCAGGGAGAATGGTACCAGGTTTTGGATCATATCTCTGCCGTAGACGCGGTAGATCACATCCCGCAGTTCCCCGTTCCCGGAGGTATAAAAACGGGTCTGTCCTCCCACCAGGAATTTAAAGGAGATGTCCGGTCTGGACAGCGCCATATGCTCCATCAGGTCAATGATATAGCCCGCCTCTGTGGCAGGGCTTTTCAAGAATTTGCGCCGCGCAGGTGTATTGAAAAAGAGGTTGCGGATCAGGAATGTGGTACCCGTGGGCGCTCCCACTTCCTCAAACACTGTCTCCCTGGGCCCCTCCATCAGCATGTGGATGCCAGTGAGAGCCTCCTGGGTCTTGGTGATCACCTCCACCTGGGCCACCGCGCAGATGCTGGACAGCGCCTCTCCCCGAAAGCCCAGGCTGGCGATACCGGCAAGATCCTCGGCGCTGCGGATTTTGCTGGTGGCATGGCGCAGAAAGGCCGTGCGTAACTGGTTGCCGGGAATCCCCGAGCCATTGTCCGTGATGCGGATCAGGCTGATGCCGCCGTCCTTAATCTCCACAGTAATGGAATCCGCTCCGGCGTCCACGGCATTTTCCACCAGTTCCTTCACCACGCTGGAGGGACGCTCCACCACTTCCCCGGCGGCGATCCTGTCTATGGTCTCCGAGTCCAGTACCTGTATCTGGTTCATGTCTGTTCCTTTCTTCATTTCGTGTTTCAAGTATGCTGTAACAAATTCTCCATGATCAATATCCCTTGAAGCGGTTTTTCAGCTTGTTCTGCAGTCTGTATAAGGTATTCATGGCGTCCAGGGGCGTCATTACCGTGATATCCAGTTCCGTCAGTTCCTTCACCACATCCTCGTCGGAGACCGTGTCAAAAAGAGACATTTGGGCCAGGTCCACCTCGTCATACCGGGGCGCTTTCTTTGCTTTTCCCTCCCCCTTATGGTCCACGGCGATATTCTGCACCTTCTCCGTAATATCGTTGTCCGACAGCTGTTCCGCGATCTCCCTGGCCCGGTCAATCACCATATCCGGCACCCCTGCCAGTCTGGCCACCTGGATGCCGTAACTGCGGTCCGCGCCGCCCCGGATGATCTTGCGCAGGAACACAATGTCATCCCCGCACTCCTTGACGGCGATACAGTAATTTTTCACATTACTGATCTTTCCCTCCAGTTCCGTCAGCTCGTGATAATGGGTGGCAAAAAGGGTCTTGGCCCCCAGCAGCTTCTTGTTGCTGATATGTTCGATCACCGCCCAGGCGATGCTCAGCCCGTCAAAGGTGGAAGTGCCCCTGCCGATCTCATCCAGGATCAGCAGACTGTCCGCCGTGGCATTTCTAAGAATGTTTGCCACTTCGTTCATCTCCACCATAAAGGTGGACTGTCCGCTGGCCAGATCGTCCGAGGCCCCTACCCGAGTGAAAATCCGATCTACAATGCCGATATTGGCGCTGCCGGCAGGGACAAAGCATCCCATCTGCGCCATGAGCACAATCAGCGCCGTCTGGCGCATATAAGTGGATTTCCCCGCCATATTGGGACCGGTGATCACGGAAACGCAATGATTCCCGTTGTCCAGCAGGGTATCGTTGGCGATAAACATCTCATTGTCGATCATTTGTTCCACCACCGGATGCCTGCCGTCTTTGATCTGGATGAGGCCCTTTTCGTTCAGGGCAGGACGTACATAATTATTTCTCTCCGCCACATAGGCCAGGGAGGCCAGCACATCCAGACCCGCCACTGCCTTGGCCGTGCGCTGGATCCTTTCAATCTCCCCGGCGATGCTGTCCCTGATCCGGCAAAATACCTCGTACTCCAGCGCCGCCAGTTTGTCCTCCGCGTTCAGGATGGTATCCTCCAGTTCTTTCAGCCGGGG
>JAAWKU010000129.1 GCA_022797535.1 Lachnospiraceae bacterium
TCCTCCACCGCCGGATCCTTAATCTTGTTGCTCCGCACCCACTCCTTCGTCCCCTCCACCTTCACCGCAGTCTGGGTATGCTTCGCCAAAAACCTGGTCAGCGGATAAATATCAATCCAGATTTCGTTGTTCCCCTCTTTCTGGGACTCGTCAAAAATAAGCTGCAGCCCCCAGTGCAGATGGGTGATGTCGATATTGTTCACATTCTCCTTGGTACTGTAGCCGGTGTGGCCCATATAGGATTGTGTCAAGCACAGACTAAACTTTTTTAACAATTCTGTAACAACTTATTCCGGCAGCCTCCTATTCCACCTTTATCTCGTCAATTTTCCACTTAATCTCCACTCTGTCGCCATCATACACCTCAACACGCTCAATCAGCAGATCCGCCAGTTCTTTTGTCAGACTCCCGACTCCCGCCAGCCGAGCCAGCCCGCCTTTCTGCCCTGGAATTTCCTGACAGACAAGCATCTCTTCCAGATATTGTTCCACCTGTTCCAATTTTTTCTGATACTCCGCCTCGTGGGCATGGAACTGCTCTTTCTTCCTGATGTATTCCTCCTTTGAAATCTCTCCCTCCTTCCACTGGTGGTACAGTTCCAGACGGCTGATCCGGCAGTGTTCTATTTTACCTTCCCAAATCCGTTTCTTCTCTTTGGCTTCACTGATGGCCGCCAGTATCTGCGCCCTTTCATTTTTCTGTACCTCTTCCTGTTCACAATATGTTTCCATCAGCTTCTGCAGAATCCCCCAGACCGTTGTTTCCAGCAGTTCCACATTTATCTTCGTATACACCCCGCATCCTCTCCCGGAGCAGCAGCGGTAATATGGCTCCTTTGCCTCACGCCTGACCGACATGCTGTACCCGCAGTTTCCGCATTTCACCTTGCCCTTTAGGGCAGAATCATATTCCGTCTTCCTGTCCATCTTCCCCCTTAACTTTAATACCCCCTGGGCTTTCTGGAACAGTTCTTCCCCCACAAGCCTCTCGTGGTGGTTTTCAATGGTAATGTATTCAGAACTCTGGTTCTTTTTTACCACACCCGGCCTCACGGTAGATAATTTATGGGCCACATAGATTCCCCTGTAAACATCATTCCGCAGAATCAAATTGACCTGCGCCGCTTTCCACAGGTTCTGCTTTTCATTTTTTAAGCAGTAGGAGATTCCTTCCCGTTTCTTTTTATAAACTCCCGGCGTAGGAACCGCTTCCTTATTCAATAAATCCGCAATCCCTGATGTGGTATTTCCATCCGCCGCAAGTTCAAAAATCCTCTTTACAATCCCCGCCGCTTCCGAATCAGGAACAAATACCTCATCTTTTTCCCCTTTCATGCCCAGCTTATAGCCAAAAGGAACGCCGCCTCCGTTATAGCCGCCCCGTCTCTGCCGCATTTTCACAGATGATTTTACTTTTACAGACAAATCACGGCTGTACAAATCATGGATTAAATTCTTAAACCCAACCTCAATCCCGGCAGGATTCTCCGAACTGTCAAAATGGTCTGTCACAGAAATAAACCGCACGCCCAGAAACGGAAAAATCTGCTCAATATAATCCCCCACTTCGATATAGTTTCTTCCGAACCGTGAAAGGTCTTTCACTATGATGCAGAAAACATTGCCTGTCCGCACCTCATTCAGAAGTTCCTGGACAGCCGGCCGCTGGAAACTCACTCCTGAAACCCCGTCGTCCACAAATTCTTTGACCGGACATCCGGCAAATTCCTCATGCCCCGCTATGTAGACATCCAGCATCTTCCGCTGGTTTGCAATGCTGTCGCTTTCCCGTTTTCCCTCCCCTGCCTCTTCATCATCTTCCGATATTCTAAGATATTTCGCCAAATATGGTAAGTAAGGCAAAATCACACGCCTCCTTCCCTCTGCTGCCCAGACAGGGGGCGTATTTCCTCACACCACTGCTCCAGCAGATCAGCATAGGCAAACACAGCCTCTATCCGGTCAGGTGACAGCACAATAATCTTTTCAATCAGATGATCCAATGCCGTGACGGGTATCTCCTTACTGCCGGATTCCACAGCCTCCTTATAATACCCGCCCAAGATGCCCATGGTCTCCTGCCCTGCCTCATTCCGGATGCTTATTTCCCTTAATTCCTTTTCATACCGCATCTGTTCCCCGGCAATCCGCCCGCGCTCACGTTCATAATCCGCCTGCGCCAGCATCCCGTCTTTCATATCTTCATAAAGTTCCTGCTTTTTTTTCTTTATGAAGAAGATTTCCCGGGCAAGTTCCTGTTCCCTTTCCGCCAAGGAAATGCCTGTATCTGTATCCCTATCCCTTCCACCGTTGTCCGCATCCCCCTTATCCTTTATCTGTTCCCACTGTTCCAGCACCGCCCCAATCAGCTGCAGCTGACGGTCCGCCGTATTTCTTATGATCTCCATCAGCGGGATTTCCCACACCATTGTCCGGGTGCATTCCGCATCCAGTTTTGTCCGGTTGGAATCGCAGAAGAAATAATACTTCCTTACCCCCGCTTTGACCCTGCTCCTCCGGGCCATCCTGCGCCCGCACTGCCCGCAGTATATTTTACTGCACAGAATATTTCCCATATGGGGTATCTCCGCATTGGCCTCCCTCTGCTTCTGGTATCTGGCATGGCTTTCCCTGGCCATGTCAGCTGCAATATCAAACTGTTCCTGTGTCACCAGCGCCTCATGGGCATTCTCTGTAACGATCCATTCCTCTTTTGGCAGGCGGCGCTTTTTCCCGTTGTCCTTAAAGTAGCTGCGCTTTGACTTGCCCTGCACCAGATGCCCCAGGTACACAGGATTTTTCAGTATTCCCGAAATATGGGAAATGTTCCACTTTGCGTTGCCGCTGTTCCTGTACCCCTGGTTTCCATTCCTATACCGGTACAGCCCCGGGGAAGGTATCGCCAGTTCGTTCAGGCTGTTTGCAATCCACGCATTGCTTTTTCCCTGGACCCGCCACTGGAATATCTTTTTCACCACATCAGCCGCTTCCGGATCCACGGCCAGCTTCCTTTTATCGGTATCCGCTTTTTTGTACCCATAGGAACACACGCCGCCGGTGTATTCCCCGTTCTCCTGCATGATCCTCCTGGCCTGCACCACTTTTCTGGAAATATCTTTCGCATAGTAATCATTCACAATATTGAGAAGCGAATTCATCAGCATATTCCCGTCAGCCTGCCCTTTCCGGCTGTCAAAGCTGTCGTTGACGGAGATGACCCTTACGCCAAGGAAAGGGAATACCTTCTCCAGGTAATTTCCCACCTCGATATAATTCCGGCCCATCCGTGAAAAATCTTTTACCACAATACACTGGATTTCCCCGGCCTTGATATCCTCCATCATTTTCTGCCATCCTTCCCGGTCAAAGTTGGTCCCGGATGTGCCGTTATCCGCATAGACCCGCACCAGCTGCAGGTCATCATGTTTTCTGTTTACATATTCTTCCAGATATTCCCTCTGGTTCTGGATGGAATCCCTTTCCTCCCCTCCGTTATCTTCCACGGACAGCCTCACATAAATGCCGGTCCGGCACAGCGTAAGAGGCTGATAACCCACGCCCGATGAGGGCTGCTTTTCCGGCTTCCTGCTTTTCCTTGCCATCAGTGCCGCCCTCCCTTCCCGGTGGCAGATATTCCTTTTTCCCTCTCCTTTTGGACATATCTGCATGCCTCTTCATATTCTGTCTGGTATTTGAAAACCACCTCTATCCTGTCGCTGTCAAATATCCTGATTTCTTCCACAAGATTTAACAGGATCTCCCTGGTCAGCTGCTGAAACCCCCGGTACTCTATGAACCTCGCCGCCCACCGTACTTTATCCTCCCTCTCCCTTGCTGTCTTTTCCATCTCCTGCCGTAGTGCCAGGATTTCCTCTTCCAGCGCCTCAATCTGGGAGCGGAATGCCGCTTTCAGTTCCTGGTATTCCGTATTTGTGATGATTCCCTCTTTTAAGTCCTCATAGATTCCTGCGGCATAGCGCCGCTTCTTCTCTATCAGCATCTCCTTGTCTGTGACGCCCTCCTGCAGCTTTTCCGACAGATAGCCGCTGTAGGGTATGCGCTGGGCAATCTCAAGCATTCTGCTGAGTTCAAACACATTTTCTATATGTAAATTTATCACTTTTAAGATGGTTCCCTCAAATTTCTTCAGGGAAACAGCTTTTCGGAAAGAACAGCTGTCGCCGTTTTTGTTCTCCACGCAGACAAGGTAAATGTACTTCTTCCCCTTTGCCGGAACTGTCCGCCTTGTCATATTCCCCCCGCAGCAGCCGCATTTCGCAATGCCTGAAAATAAGTACAAAGCCTGCTCGTCCGGCGCGACCCTTGTATCCTGCTCAAAAGACTGCTTCACCAGCTGAAAATCCTCCAGGGTGACAATCGCCTCATGGCAGTTTTCACACCGTACCCAGTCCTTTTCCTCTTTCTGAACTCTCTTTCTGACTTTGTAGCTGGGAGAAGATGTTTTTCCCTGCTGAAGCACACCTGTATAAACCTCGTTACAGAGAATACGCCTTACACTGTTCGCATTCCACTGTGAGTCGGCCTTTTTCCGGAAGCCGCTCTCATAACGCTCCCCGTTCATCCGCTTATATTCCATGGGCGTGGGGATTCCCATTTCATTCAGTTTCCCGGCAATCCGGATCCCGCTCATTCCTTCTATTTTCCACTTAAAAATCTGGCGCACCACAGAGGCTGCCGTTTCATCTACGATAAGCTGGTTTTTATTGTCCGGGGATTTTTTGTACCCATAGGGGGCAAACGGGCTGATATATTGCCCGCTCTCTCTTTTCACACCGAGATGGCTCCGGACTTTCATGGAAATATCCCTACTGTATGCGTCATTGATCAAATTCTTGAACGGGATCAGCATTTCCTCCGCCGCACTCATCTCTGATGCTGTATCAATGTTGTCGTTGATTGCTATGAACCTGACACCCAGATAGGGAAATATCTTCTCAATATAACGCCCCGCCTCAATGTAATTCCTGCCAAACCTGGACAGATCCTTTACAATGACGCAGTTCACCTTTCCGGATTTAATGTCCTCCAGCATTTCCTTAAATGCCGGACGCTCAAAATTTACCCCGGAGAAACCATCATCTACTTTTTCCTTAAAGAGCTGGATATCGGTATGAGCTTTTAGAAAATCCTTTACCAAAGCCCGCTGATTCACAATGCTGTCGCTTTCCGCCTTGTCCCCGTCTTCCCGTGACAAACGGAAATAAGCGTCAGCTGTATAGACACTATTTAGAATTGTATTCATATAATCACCTCAAATAGTTTATTTGACCTTATAAACTATTTGGGCTTTATTTAATCCGATATCAGTATAGCATACTGGCATGGATAAGTCCATCATTTTACAAGGTTATTTTCTCATGCTGGTTCTGCTTTCGATTCTGCCCGGCCTGCACTTCGGCCTGTTCCACAGAATCTTTTTTCCGGCTCCCATTATGCTGTTTACCTGAAATTCTAATTCTCTTTCGTGCTTCCCCGCCGCTATACTGATTGAAAATAGCCTGCCAGTTTATCATCCAGGGTCCCGCCTGACTGTGAAAAACTCATTTTTACAACAATGCCGTTACACTGGACACAGTAAGGATTCTTTACCTGTTCCACATAATCGGAAATCCTTTCCTCCCTGCTCCTGGATCTGTCTATCTTTACATCCCTGATATCCACCAGGGATTCTTTTGGAACTGTGCGGACATCCACCTCCGCCAGTTCCCTTAAAGTCTGTATATCCATCCGCATACCTTCCCTCTGCACATAATGCAGGAAACCACTAAAACATTTCCTACAAAAATATATTTCTGATCGCCTGTCCAATATTCCTTCTCCAATATATGCAGAACCTTCCGGCTGCGATATGGCTTTATCTTATACAGTTTCTTAGTCAACACCCTAAAACAGGCAAAGTGATATATGCCCCTTGCTTCATTGGCCAAGTCAGCCTGCCGACTTTATGCTCATACGAGCATCAGCGCCAATCCGACTATGTTGACCCGGTTCATTGCATTACCTATGGGAATCATTTTCTCGCCGCAAACGGCAGAACATTATTCTCCATGGCATATGCCAGCTGCTCAGGCTCCCATTGGGGAGCATATACTGCAGACCGCTTGAATTTACTGTAACGCATCTCTGAAAAAATCCAGCAAGCGGTCTGCAGTCGGGATGCACTACAAATTCAACTGTTGTGCAGTATAACAGCTGGCTGACTCTCTTCTATTACAA
Source organism: Lachnospiraceae bacterium (assembly GCA_022797535.1). Taxonomy (GTDB): domain Bacteria; phylum Bacillota; class Clostridia; order Lachnospirales; family Lachnospiraceae; genus Acetatifactor. The sequence continues at coordinate 6,238 of JAAWKU010000129.1, forward strand.
ATAATTTCCCACACAACATACCAGATTCACGGTCTCCCGCTCTACCCATGGCATGCACAACATGCCGTGGTATGCATTTTCATTTACCCGCCACCGGTGTGGAACGGAGTATGTAGGACTGACCCTACGGCCTCCTGGCACCCTGCAGCACCCTTTCCCGCTGCAGCATGTCCCGGGCAAGCGCCCGGCCGCCGTACTCTCTTCCGGCAGAGGTATCATTATTATCTGACTTTTCAAGCATAATTCTTAAGGTGGAGATCCATCAATTACTCATAATCCATTTTAATGGATTCCTTCTATCCCTGACTGCCCATGCCAGGACGCCGCTCATATTTTCCCTTCTTCTATTACGATTCCTTGTTCGATCTGCTAACTGACCTTTCCATCCGTCAAACTACAGACAAATATTTCATGGCGAAGCTAAAGCCCCTCATCATCCGGCAGATTATATCCCCCAAATGCGTCAGATTCTTTGTGTCCTTAAAGATATTTTGTATTGCCCAAACAGCATATATACCCAAATATCACCATACTGATATTCAGTTTTCAAGGTACAATCAAACTGGCAATTGCCAGTCTGCCAAAGAACACCTAGCTCACAAGTAGTTGTGCTTTGGCAGGCTCCAATAACCTGCTTACCTTCTATGTCACCAATTGCATATTCTGTGCCATTGCCTCCATTACATTGGTCATGAATACTGCTTGGGCCTCCGTGCTGTTCAATAAAATTTCCTGTACCTTTTCAGCACATTTTTCCTGCACAGTTTCTATCTCCTTATGTACAACCATGTCCGCATCCAAAATACTCAGCAATCTCTGATAGGTATCGATTCCCGGCCTTCTGGTACCTGCCTCAATCTTTTCCAAATGTGAGACGCTTATCCCTATACTCTCTGCCAACTGTTCCTTTGTAATATTGCGTAATTTTCGTAATTCCTTGACAGCTTTGCCAATATCAATCTCCGACCTGTACATTTCATCCCTCCATTTGTACGTTGATTATAACTGCATATTTATAATTTGAGAACTGACTGGGAGTGCAAACTTTTCCTGATTTTCTCATCATATTTGCCAATTCAGATTATCCCCGTATATTTTTAATTTTTCGACTTCTTTTATATTTCATATTCGACTTTCTCCGTCATCATGTACTACTCTTACAAGCTGCATTTTTTGAAACCTCTATTCCTTATATTGCCAATCAAGCTTCATTTCAGAAAATGCATCATTTTGCTGCACGCAAAAAATGCACCCAGCCACACATGGGTGCAATAATGATTACAGTTTCAAACATTCCATAGAACAAACAACGATACAGCCCACTTCCTCTTATCCTTTTCAAACTAGCCTTGAGCAGCCATTGTCTATCCTTGCACAAACACATCAGATTCCATAAAAAATCTGCTTGCTTGAATCATTTTCTGGTCTCATTTAATAACTTCTTCATTTATCAAATACACATTGCCTCTGGCACGAGACAGCGCTACATATAATTTGTTTCGAGTAGAAGGCGCTAATTCACTGAGTTTTTCAGCCTTATATTTCTGAAAAGTCGTTTTGTTTAAGAGAATACACACGTCATAATAATGGTCTTCTCCTTTCGTTTCGCCCCAATTTTTGTGCCCACTTCCGTATTCTGACGCTTTCTGATAATGAAGTTTTACAATACTTTCATTCTGCATTATTCTCTCAATTTCATGTGGATCTGATACCAATTCGACTGTTGTAATATCCTCTATGTCTCTATTGGAATCAATGCTTATGCCCAAGTTCTCCGTAATATAACTACAAACTTTCTTACTACATCGCCAGCTGTTTATTAGTGTAGTATGATCACATATAACCCCTTTTTTCAGATATCTCTGCTCATACTTCTTGCGATCATCAAACAGATTACTATTAACATTCCCATCTCGACTCGTATCGTAAGTATGTTGATAGAAATCTCCCACAAAGAGCTGGCACACATTTGTTTCCATCAACTTTTCTAGGAACGTAAAATCTCGTCCTGCAAAATCCTGCACTTCATCAATGATAAACTCATCAAAATAATCTGTTATCCGTTCTCTAATGTCATCTATAACCTTCATTTCCTCCATAAGATACAGAGAAAGACGATTGTTATAAAAATACCCTCCCGAAGTCATATAATATAGCCTATCTGTCTTTTTTAGATACCGATTTGTATTTGGCTCAAAAAACACTCCCTTTGCACCTACAACATCTGACAAAAAAGGTTTATAGCAAAATCTAAATAAAAAAGTAAAATATGTCATCAACGTAATATTCGCAGGCCACACTCCGCTAAACTTCCTCAATATTTTTCTGCTCAGGTTTTCATAATTGGCAATCGTATATGTTATTATTAATGAGCGTTTTTCCAAAGACAGTCCATTAACTATATATGTCGTTTTGCCGGAACCCGCAACCGCAAAAATTACTTTCTTATCCAATTTATCGCCCTCTTCATATAATCCGGAACTGTAATGGGATTATTTTGCGCTAAGAGGCTGTATGCCGCCTCCGTTTTATTTTTCAACATATAATCCAGCGCATCATCACCAAAAATCCCGTCACACAAAGTCTGATTGTCAGCATACAAAACCACCTCAAA
>JAAWKU010000130.1 GCA_022797535.1 Lachnospiraceae bacterium
GTAGGAGAAGTGTTGAACGTGCATTTCGAGTGGATGCTGGACACGGTTCACGGCGCGGATTATTTCCGCAGATGGCACAGGAAGCTGGAGAACTGCGGGGGTCTGCTGGTACATAAGTCCACCCATCATTTTGACATAGTAAACTGGCTCATCGGGCAGGAACCGGAAGAGATATTTGCCAATGGTTCGCTGCGTTTTTATGGAGCCGCTGGTGAGAAACGGGGGGAGAGATGCTGCACTTGCCCCCATGCGGGAGAGTGCGAATCTGTCTATCAGGACAGCCAGATTCCCTGGGTGAAGGAGATGTACTACGGCTGTGAGTCTGAGGACGGCTATTACCGGGACCGCTGTGTATTTGCGGAGGAGATTGATATATATGACACCATGTCACTGGCTGTAAAATACCGGCAGGGGGCCCTTATGTCCTATTCCCTGGTGGCCCATGCGCCTTATGAGGGCTGGAAAATCTCCATAAGCGGCACGAAGGGCAGGATGGAAGCCTGTCAGTTCGACACGGGTACCCAGGCTCTGGACGACTGCTTCCATATCAAACTTTTTGACAGGAAGGGCGGCGCCCTTACCTATGATTTGAAGAAGGAGGCGGGAGCCCATGGGGGCGGGGATGAAAGACTGCTGCGCATGCTGTTCCGGGGAGATCTGCCGGATCCGCTGGGCCAGTTCGCAGGTTCCAGGGAGGGAGCCATGTCCGTGCTGATCGGGGTGGCAGCCAACAAGAGTATCAGGGAACATCGTCCCGTGACTGTGGAGGAACTGGTATCCTTCCACAGATGGGAGGAAGGGAGAGAAGCATGAGCGTTACCACAGTAGTAATTGCCGGCGCGGGGGGCAGGGGCCGCCTGACTTACGCCCCCTATTCCAAAAAATATCCGGAGCAGATGAAGCTGGTGGCGGCGGCAGACAGGATTCCGGAGCGGTTGGAGGAGATGCGAAAGGAGTATGGGCTTGCGGAAGAGCATTGCTTTCCCACGGTGGAAGAGATGTTTGCCCAGCCCAGGCTGGCGGATATGGCCTTTATCTGTACCCAGGATGCGGAGCATGTGCGTCATGCCTGTCTGGCTCTGGAGAAGGGCTATGACCTTCTGTTGGAAAAGCCGGTATCCGCCGACGGGGGAGAGTGCAGGCGGCTGCTTCAGAAGGCTGAGGAACTGGGCAGAAGCGTGACGGTCTGTCATGTGCTGCGGTATGCGCCTTTTTACCGGAAGTTAAAGGAACTGCTGGAGGAGGGAGCCCTGGGGCGGGTGATCTCCATACAGGCCAGCGAAAATGTGGGATATTGGCATCAGGCCCACAGCTTTGTGCGGGGCAACTGGAGGAGGAGCGGGGAGACCAGTCCCATGATCCTGGCAAAGTGCTGCCATGACATGGATCTTCTGGTCTGGCTTACGGACAGCCGCTGCAGACGGCTGTCCTCCATGGGAAGCCTGTCCTTTTTCCGGGAGGAGAACGCGCCGGAGGGCGCGCCCGGCAATTGTATGTCTGGTTGTCCCGTAAAGGAGGAGTGTCCTTATGACGCGGAAAAGATTTATGTTACCGATCCGGTCACGGGCTATGATACCAACGGCGCGGGATGGCTCCAGAAAGCGGTGATGACTCATCCCACCCGGGAGGGACTACAGGAAACCCTGCGCACCAGCCCTTACGGCAGATGTGTGTTTCACTGTGACAACGATGTGGTAGACCACCAGTCCGTCACCATGGAGATGGAAAACGGCATTACCGTGAGTTTCCATATGTGCGGCCTGAACCGGGACAATCACAGAACCATACATGTTATGGGAACCCGGGGGGATATCACTGGGAATCTGGAGGAGGAGACGCTGGTGCTCCACCGCTTCGGGGGCGGAGTGGAGACCTTTCACATGGATGTGCAGGAGACCATTTCCGGTCACGGCGGAGGGGATTACCGAATGCTCCATGACATGTTCCTGGCCCGGAGCAAGGCCAGCGGGACACTGACCTCCCTGAGGCAGTCACTGGAGAGCCATTATATGGCCCTGGCGGCGGAGCAGTCCCGGCTGTCCGGGGGAAGGATGGTGGAGATGGAGGCGTTTATACGTGAACTGTAGCGAAGCAGGCACAAGGGGCGTAGGTCATGGGTCGTGTCTGGCAGTCGGGAGGGAATGGAGGCCAAGGGTCGTGAGCGGCAGCCAGGAAGGAATGGAGGCCGTGGGGCGTGTGCGGCAGTCGGGAAGGAATGGAGGCCAAGGGGCGTGAGAGGCAGTCGGGAAGGAATGGAGGCCAAGGGTCGTGAGCGGCAGCCAGGAAGGAATGGAGGCTGTGGGTCGTGAGAGGCAGTCGGGAAGGAATGGAGGCTGTGGGGCGTGTGCGGCAGTCGGGAAGGAATGAAGGCCATGGGTCGTGAGCGGCAGTCGGGAAGGAATGGAGGCTGTGGGGCGTGTGCGGCAGTCGGGAGGGAATGGAGGCCATGGGGTGTGTCAGGCAGCCGGGAAGGAATGGAGGCCATGGGGTGTGTCTGGCAGTCGGGAAGGAATGGAGGCCAAGGGGTGTGTGCAGCAACGGGAGGGGGTGGAGGGACAGAAGATATGAGAAGTGAGGGTTTATTTGCTCCGGGCCAGGCGGAGGGCAGGGCCCGGCTGTGCATCCTGGGGGCGGAATGTCTGAAAGCGGTGTACACGGCGTTTACCACAGGGGTGTTTTTTACGGGATTTCTGCTGTACGCGGGAATGGATCAGGTGCAGATCGGCCTGGTGACCAGCCTGCCCTTGTTGGCCGGCGTTCTGTACCCCCTCTCCCCCCTTTTGCTGGAGAAATGCAGGAGGCGGAAAGCGGTGCTGGGGAGCGCCAGACTGCTCTATCATGGGCTGGTGATCCTGTGCGTCACCCTGCTGCCGGGGTGGACGGAAGGGGGCAGCCTGCTCTGGTGGATGGCCGCCGCCCTCTTTCTGGGAAACGGGTGCAATATCCTGGTGGCCAGCGGTTTTCCCGCATGGCATATCGGTTTTCTGCCGGAGAATGTGAGAGGACGCTTTTTTGCCATATCGGGGATTGTAAACAGCGTCTTTACGGCGCTGGCCACCCTGGGGGCCAGCGTGCTGGCCGACGCGGCCAAAGCCTCCGGCAGGCAGATGTATTGGATGGGGATGATCCGGCTGGCAGCTTTTGGTCTTGCGCTGCTGGAAGTGGCTCTGTTGCTGCTGCCCCGGGAACCGGAGTACTCCAGGAGCAGCGTGGGAGGATTCCGGCTCCTGATATTGCCCTTTGGAAACCGGAAGTTCTGCCTTACCATGGTCCCGGTCTTTGCGTGGATGATGGTATCCACCATGACTCTGTACTGCGCCAATGCCTATCTGCTTCAGGAGGTGGAGGCCGGCTATGTATTTATCAGCGTTCTGCAGGCCATGAACCTTGTGACCACGGCGGTGGTGATGCCTTTCTGGCACAGGCTGCTGCTTCGAACTTCCTGGCTCAGGGCGTTTCAGAAAGTGTTCCTGCTGTTTCCCCTGTATCCTTTCCTGCATATGCTGGTCACAAAAAGTAATTACCTGTGGCTGCTTCCGGTGACTATGCTGGTCTATCAGGCGGTGCTTGCGGGGGGAACTCTATATTTTAACAATATGGCGTATCTGTTTACGCCAAAGGAGGACAGAACCGCTTATCTTTCCTGGTATTTGATGCTGGTCAGCGCAGGTTCCCTGTGCGGGCAGGGTCTGAGCGCCCTGCTTTTGAAACTCTGGCCCCGGGACTGGGTAATCGGCAGGGCAGCGATAACTCCCGCCCAGCGTATTCTGCTGCTGCAGGGAGTTCTGTCCCTGGGATTCGGGGCATGGTTTGGGAAGGTGCTGCTTGGAAAACTGGAGGGCGAGAAGAAAGAATGAAACACACATTGTTTATAAACGGAAAGATTATTTTACAGGATGGAATTCTGGAACAGGGAAGCCTGTTGACAGCCGGAGACAGAATCCGGGAGATCCGGCCCGGCGGGGGGCGGCAGGATCTCACGGAACTCAGGGATGAAGCGGATGAGGTGGTGGATCTGCAGGGTAAGTACCTGGCCCCCGGCTTTATCGACATTCATGTGCACGGTGGAGGTGGGGGTGATTTTATGGACGGGGAGCGGGAAAGCTGGCAGCAGGCTCTGGAGACCCATCTGCGGCATGGCACCACCGCGCTTTGTCCCACCACGCTGACTGCTGCCACGGAGGAAATGGAGCGGGTTTTCTCCCTATACAGGGAGTTTTGCCGGGAGCAGAAGGCTTCCCGGCCCCGTCTGCTGGGACTGCATATGGAGGGGCCTTACATAGCAGAGAGCATGAAAGGAGCCCAGGACGCCAGGTATATCAGGAAGCCGGAGAGGGAACTGACCGGATGGCTGCTGGAAAAAGGGGCGGGGCTGCTGCGGATTCTCACGGCCGCGCCGGAGTTGGAAGGCATGGAGGAAGTGGCCCGGGCGGCAAGAAAAGCAGGGGTGCTTTTGTCCGTGGGGCATAGCGACGGCCGTCTGGAAGATGTGGAGCAGGCGGTCCGGGACGGTTACACTATGGTCACCCATCTGTACTCCAGCATGTCCACCATCGTCCGGGAGAAGGGTATGCGCAGGCCGGGGGTGCTGGAGGCGGCTTTGCTGTTTGAGGAACTGGACGTGGAAGTCATCGGAGACGGGATGCATCTCCCGGCGTCTCTGTTAAAGCTAATTCTAAGGACAAAGGGGGCCCATCACATGATTCTGGTGACGGACGCCATGCGGGCCGCAGGACTTCCTCCGGGTTCCTATAAGCTGGGAAGCCTGCAGGGAGGGCAGACCGTGTGGTCCGACGGAAGTGTGGCCAGAATGCCGGACGGCGTGTCCTTTGCAGGCAGCGTGGCCACCGCGGACCGATTAATCCGAGTCATGCACCAGGAGGTGGGCCTTCCGCTGTGGCAGGCGGTGAATATGATGACTCGAAACCCTGCCCGGGCGTTGGGAGAACGGGAGATCGGGGTGCTGGAACCGGGACGGAAAGCGGACCTGGTGAGTTTTGACGAACAGATTCGTATAGATAAAGTGTATCTGGCCCGGGGACAGGAGACAGTGTGCGCCTCGCTGTAGAGAACAGCGGCGTGGGATAGAACACCACATACCCATAGTTTTAAAAGTGCAGACAAAACTACAAATAGATAATGAATTTTCAAAAAAGTTATATGCCAAAATATGAGTTTGCTGTTAATAATTCAGAAAATTAGCCGATATATTAGTCAAAGAATCAAATGACACTGTTGAAATACGCAGCTAAGGAGGGATTGTCGCAGCCTACGGATTTTCTAATTTCATAGTGTATCCGGTACAGGTAGTTCCCCTGGCCCCCAGGACAGGGCGTGAAAACGGCAGTTCCAAACGGAAGCAGTCCGAAGTTCCCAAGTCAGTGGGATTTGCGGCCGCTCTGGAAAAGGCCATGGTTAATACCTTATAACCGGCAGACAGACGCGCTTCTGCCTTTCGAGGGAAGCGCGTCTGTCTGCATCAGAGATCCTTTTCCACAAAATGTTTGTACAAATCCCAGTATTTTTGATAGATCCAATCTTTTTGCCCGTCAAGATTCAACTGATACATTCGGAATATCACCGTTTGATTTTTGGGCTGCCATTGTTCTTCGTAAGAATAGCAATACTTCATGCCGAGCTGCCGCATAACGCCGCCGCTTCTCGGATTGTTCCGATCGTGGGTAGCCGTTATGTATGGAATCCCGTCCTCTTTTAACTGCTGGATCAGAGCCCTGCCTGCTTCGGTAACAATTCCTCTGTGCCAGTACTCCTTGCGCAGCGCATATCCGAAATCATGGCTCTCGTCCGTATTTGCCGTTATGTTTCCTCCAAACTTTTGACAGGAAGCCATGGCAAAAAGGTATTCACCTCTTCGTCCTTTAAAAGCAGGAACAATGCCTCTGTATCCTGATCCTTAAATCTTCTGAGTATAAGTCTCTCCGTATCAAGTCCTGAAATGCCCATTGTTTTTCTCCCTGAATCTCTAAATGCGTTTTTTAGCTTCAGCCATTTTTTTGCTTATATTCTGTTCCCCATGCCATCATGGCGTCCAAAGTCGGTTTTAGACTATATCCTGTTTCTGTTAAAGTATATTCAACCCGTGGAGGCACTTCGGGATATACTTTTCGGGTAAGTAAACCGCTGTTTTCCATTGAACGCAGATTTGCGGTTAAGACTTTCTGGGATACATTCCCGATAGATTTTTTTAGTTCGCCAAATCGTTTTGTACCCTCTAATAAATCACGGATAATTAACACTTTCCAACGGTCGCTGATCAGCATTAAAGTGGTTTCCACCGGGCAGGCAGGTAAGTTTTTTTCCATGAGAATCCTCCGTTTCTTCACAATGGTTTCCGCCTGGTAACTATGGCACAATAAATGCTTACTTTACGTTTCCTCTTTACGGCTATATTATAATTTTACAGGCAGGAAAAAACAAGCCGTAAAAAGCAAAATAAAATTCAGGAGGACAGGACTATGAAAATCGCAGTTATTTGCGCAAATGGAAAAGCAGGAAAGATGATTTGATCTATTTGACTTGACTGCAGCTGATTTGGAGGGTTTTGATGTTGTGATCGACGCTTTCGGAGCATGGACGACGGAAACCCTGCCGCAGCACAGCACTTCCCTGAAACATCTCTGCGACCTTGTAAGCGGTAAAGAAATAAGGCTTCTTGTGGTGGGCGGCGCAGGCAGTCTGTATGTAAACCCGGAGCATACTCTGCAGGTAATGGAGGGTGCAGACTTCCCGGAAATGTTCAGGCCGCTTGCGTCCAGCATGGGCAGGGCTCTTGATGAACTGCGTAACAGAACAGATGTAAAATGGACGTATATCAGTCCCGCCGGAGATTTTCAGGCAGACGGAACTAAGACAGGCAAATACATTCTGGGCGGTGAAGAACTGATATTGAACTCCAGAGGAGAAAGCGCAATCAGTTATGCCGACTATGCGGTTGCCATGGTTGACGAGGCATTAAAGGGAAGCCACGTGCAACAGAGAATTTCTGTTGTGGCGGAATAAGCAGGTCAGACCGATTTGTCCCGATGTCGAAGCCCTCTGCCCCATAAAGGCAGGGGACTTTCTGCAGAAGGAAATGTGTTTCCCGCCGGCGATCGAAAGGAGGACTCTGTGACACAGACAGAAAGACTTGATTTTTTGATTAAATATCTGATAAATGAAAATAAAGAATTAAGATCAATAGAGATTCCTGCGCAGGACAGGGCAAGGAAACGTCTTTTGCGTTCCCTTATGAATATTCGCCTGCCAAAAACAGTTTCAAGAGAATTTTTAGAAGTGCAGGATGCATATTTACAAATGGAATGTATTCAGAAAGGTGTTATTTCCTTATCAGATATTTCTATGGCCGGGCCGGGGATTTACTTATGGCAGGGTGACATTACCCGTCTGGCCGTGGACGCTGTTGTAAATGCCGTTAACAGTGCAATGCTGGGCTGTTTTGTGCCCTGCCATGGGTGCGTTGACAATGCGATCCATTTCGCCGCAGGAGTAGAACTTCGCCTGGAATGTTCCCGTATCATGGAAAAGCAGAAAACGGAAGAACCTGTGGGAAAGGCAAAAATTACAAAAGCCTATAATCTTCCCTGCCGTTATGTTCTTCATACAGTGGGTCCGATGATCCATGGGGCAGTCACCGGGCGGGACTGTGACCTGTTATCAGACTGTTATCGTTCCTGTATGGAACTTGCGTCAGAATATCAGTTAAAGAGTATTGCTTTTTGCTGCATTTCTACGGGAGAGTTTCATTTTCCTGATGAAAAAGCCGCCGGGATAGCAATACAAACGGTACAGGACTGTCAAAAGAAAAATCAGAATGGCTTGGAGGTGGTTTTTAATGTATTCAAAGACAGCGACTACGAAATCTACAAGCAGCTATTGGGAGAATATAGAAAAGGTAAAAATGAAAATTAAAAATGCTGACGCTGTTGTAATCGGCGCAGGCGCAGGGCTGTCTGCCTCTGCCGGATTTACCTATTCCGGGAAACGTTTTGAAGATATTTTCCCGGACTTTATAGAAAAATATGGTTTTAGGGATATGTACTCAGCAGGTTTTTACCCATACAAGACATTAGAAGAATACTGGGGGTACTGGAGCCGTTATATTTTTGTGAATCGCTATCAGAATGCGCCGAAAAGTGTTTACAATGATTTATATAATCTGGTACAGGACAAGGACTATTTTGTTTTGACAACCAATGTAGACCACTGCTTCCAGAAGGCAGGTTTTGATAAAAACAGACTATATTATACACAGGGGGATTATGGATTGTGGCAATGCTCGAAGCCTTGTCATGAAAAGACTTATGATAACGAAGCCATGATTCGAAAAATGGTTGCTGAGCAGGAGAATATGCGCATTCCCTCAGGGTTAGTGCCATACTGTCCTGTTTGCGGCGCGCCTGTGTCCATGAATCTACGGATTGACAATACCTTTGTTGAAGATTATGGCTGGCATTTGGCGGCGAGCAGGTATCAAGACTTTATATGCCGTCATAAGGGACTGAAAATGTTATATCTGGAATTGGGTGTTGGCAGCAACACACCGGGAATCGACCCTGGACATGGTAGACTGCGTTGTTTTCTGCTCTGAGGATTACAGGCCCATATGGCCGGGCCTGCATGAGATCACAGACTAGTGTACCGTATCGTTCACATTTCGCAAAATGACTTGCCTGAATTTCCATCTGCCGCGTTGTCGTCGGTCAACGATGCCACCGCATCGCCTCCCTC
>JAAWKU010000131.1 GCA_022797535.1 Lachnospiraceae bacterium
ATTTTCCAGAGAGTCTTTCACCGGCGGCGCGATCTTCCACTCAAAGAACGCCTGCGTCACCGCCTCCAATGCCTTATAGGCCAGTTCATTACCCTCCAGGGCTTTGGCCATCACCGTAGAAGCCGTCCAGTCAAAGCTCCAGGCCCCGCCGTCATCGCATACGGGCATGGGCGCATACCCGATCTGGAACTGTTCGTCCTCACCCATGGCGGCAATCTTAATCTCAAAATTATCCTGCATACCGCCGAAGTACATGGCTACCCGCTGCTTCTCAAACCACACATTGTTGTCACCCAGACTGGCCACCTCCGCATATCTGGGGCTGAGGTTCTCCGCCACAATGGTCTGCAGATAACCCATTCCCTTCTGTGCCTCCGGATTGCTCAGCAGAATAGTCTGCCCATCCTCGGCGATGATATCCCCGCCTCCGGCCCAGATAAAAGTCTCTATATTGGGCCAGCCATCCACCACGGTGCCATAGACGGTGTTCCCCCTGTATTCCTGTCCGCTGAACTTCCTGCATACATCCAGAAATTCCTCCCAGGTCCAGTCATCCTGCGGCCCGGGACAGGCGATACCCAGTTCGTCAAACATGTCCTTATTGTAATAAACAATCAGCGGATTGGCGATCCAGGGCAGTCCCCAATAGGAACCGTCATACATGGCGGAAGCCACCACACCCTCATAGTACATATCCGGCGTCAGATTCTCACTGCCCTGAAACTGCTCCGTGATATTGGCCAGCGCCCCCATCTGGGCATATTTGGAAATCAGTTCCTGGGTCATCCAGAAGAAATCCGGACAATTCTTGGCCGCAATCTTCGTAGAAATCTTTACATAATAGTCCGAGGGGATGCTGAGAACCTCGATTTTATACTCTCCGCCCGCCGCCTCATTCACCTTGTTGATGATGGCCTGAAACTCCTCCAGTTCTGTCCCGGCCGCCCATGTGGCAAAAGTGAATGTGTTCTTCTCCTTCTCCTCTTTGCCGCATCCGGATAAAAGACCTGTCAGCATCGCCAGAGCCAGTCCCAGGCTGAGCATCTTCCTGATTGATCCCTTCTTTTTCACTTTGCGCCTCCCTGCCTTTCTCTATTATTTTGTAACTTTACACTTTCTGAGTCTATATTACCATATCCAGGATATAAGTCAAGTGAATTCTTTACATTTTGTACATATATACAACTTTTGAGCTCTGTTTTGTGGCATAACTCACAGTTTTTCAGTGGTTTTGTAACTGTACAATATCCTTTTGTGATATGCATTGCGGCATGTGAATCCCCATTAGTCTCTCCAATATAACGATTCCTATGTATCCGGCGTCTTTTTTCATCCGGCGCCTCTTCAGAGGCCGCCCAAATCAAAACCACATCCGCCTGCCCATGCGTCACCCGGGCCTGAAACCCTTTGCTCCAGGCTTCATCCGTCCTCAATCGCCACTGTAAGAACAATCCGGCCCGCCTCCCTGCCCATACCGGCCTGTCTGTCCATGTCCCTATAGCCCTGCGTATAAACACGTCCATCCACACAGTCATTATCTGGATTTTCATTATCTGGATTTTTCATTGTAAAAAAGCGGAAACAGCCCCATTAAAAAGGCCATTTCCGCCGCTTTATTCGATTTTACCTTTTTCTGCCGCTTTAGCGCCTCTTATAATGTGCTGCTGGTGAAAAGACTCTTCACATGGGCCACTTCCTCTTCGGTGGCCTTGCTGGCAGGCACATAATAAGACTTCTCACGGGCTATGCCGTACAGTTCTTCCTGGCACTGCTCGCAGGCATTGCGAAACTGCTTCAAAGTCTGCTTGAGTTCCTTATTCTCTGTCTGGGGAATCATCTCGGCATAGCGCACCAGTTCCCCGTTGATACCGGTCAGGGTATCCGCTACCATGGTTTTTTCCTGCATCTGCATCGTCTGCTCCTCCTATCTAAGTTCCGCTTATTTTCCGCCGGTTCTACCCTAAAAACTTCATCAGCTGCTGTTTGTTCTGCATGGCAGACTGGGCGCCTTTCTCAAAAAACTGTTTGACCTGGGGATCCTGCGCGCCCTCCGCATACTCCTTCATCTTGCAGTGGGTGGTGTCGTAACCGCCGATCAGGTGTCTGAGATTCTGCAATTCAAGTTCTGAAATGTTGGACATGTCTCTACCTCCTTATGAAAGTCCCGCAGTTGTCGGAACAACCGCTTTTTGAATTCCAGAGATAGTATGCGTCCACGGAGGATATCTTATGCATTTGCATAATATGCTATTTTTTGTCAAATTTAAGATTTACTTTCCATTACATCTGATGGCGTACCACGCCGTACTCATCGTCCGGCCGGTAATAGGGACAGGCTCCCTGGGAACCCGTGAGGAAACGGTACATCTCGTCTTCGTCCAGGTTCACCAGACAATAATAGTATTCCTCATCCTCGTCAAAAACATAATTGACGCAAGTGTCACAATTAGACGTCATATGTCCTCCTTCCTCAGGCTGCCGGCATATCCTGCACTGCTGTGCTTTTTCCAAAAAACGGTTCCCGGCCATTTATCACTCCACATGCAGATGCTGGTAAATATCCCTTTTGCTCACACCCCGGTCCCTGGCCACCTGTTTCATGGCCGCTTTCTCGTCCAAACCCTGCAAACGGTAATGTTCCATATGCTCCTCTATGGATTTACCCTCCCAGGCCGCGATATCCTCCTGCTTTTTCTGGGCCAGGCTTTTCCCCTCGATGACCAGCACATATTCTCCCCTGGGCTCCTCCTCCCGGTAGTAGGCCAAGGCCCCCTCCAAAGTGGTGGGCATCACCGTCTCAAAGCGCTTGGTCAGTTCCCGGCACAGGGTAATCCGGCGCTGCCCCATGGCCCGGTACAGTTCCCCCAGTGTTCTCACCAAATGATGGGGCGCCTCGTATAATATCATGGTACGGCTCTCCTGGGACAATTCCTGCAGGATCGCCGCCTTATCCCTTTTATCCGCAGGCAGGAAACCCTCAAAGCAAAAGCGCCTGGTAGACAATCCCGACAGCGTCAGGGCAGTGATACAGGCCGCCGGACCGGGCAGGCTGGTAACCGGTATGCCCTGGTCCAGACACATGCGCACCAGCACTTCCCCCGGATCGGAAATAGCGGGGGTACCAGCATCTGTGACCAGCGCCACATTCTGCCCCGCCAGCAGTCTTTCCGTCAGCAGGCGCGCCTTCTCCACCTTGTTGTACTCATGATAGCTGGTCATGGGGGTATGGATATCAAAATGATTCAATAATTTAATGCTGTTGCGGGTGTCCTCCGCCGCAATTACATCCACCATATTCAAAGTTTCCACCACCCTGGGGGTCATATCTCCCAAATTCCCGATGGGGGTGGCGCACAGATACAATGTACCAGCCATATCCTGTCCTCCCTGCTTATCTCACGTCTCCCGTCCCATGTCTCTCCTCTGAAAAACATCAAAGTAACAACATCCGCAAATTATGTTAAAATCCATACTGCTGACAGATCTCCTGGGTATATTTGCCCTGTTCCCGGAAAATGATCAGGGGTTTCTCCACCGTCATACGGGGTTTCCCTCCTCTCACCGCTTCCACCAGAACCATGTTGGGCTCTCTGTCCACATAAGGGTGTACCAGGCGCATTCTCTTGGGCTCCAGCCTGTACTCCACCAGCAGGGTGATGATTTCCGCCAGCCGAAAGGGCCTGTGTACCATATAAAAATGCCCTCCCGGCTTCAACAGCCTTGCGGTCTGGCTCACCACATCCTCCAGGGTGCAGAGAATCTCATGCCGGGCAATCGCCTTGGGAGCCTCCGGGTTGACCAGCCCATGATTACCCATCATATAGGGGGGATTGCAGGTGACCACGTCAAAAGAAGCAGACGTAAAATAATGGCCTGCTTCCCTGATATCCCCTGTCACAATGTCTATTTTCTCTTCCAGGCCGTTGAGCAACACGCTGCGCCGAGCCATATCCGCGCTTTCCTCCTGAATCTCCAGACCGGCGAAATGTGCGGCCCCGGTCCTGGCCTCCATGAGTATGGGGATGATCCCCGTGCCGGTACACAGGTCCAGCACAAGATCTCCCTCCCTGGCCCCCGCAAAGCCGGAGAGCAGCACGGCATCCATGCCGAAGCAGAATTTTTCAGAATGCTGAATAATCCGATATCCATTGCGCTGCAAGTCGTCAAGCCGCTCTCCGTCCTTCAGAAGGCCGGCCTCCGGCTTTCCTGCGTCAATCACTTTGTTCCCATTCATGGTCATTGCGCTCCCTGCGCGGGCGGCTTCCCAGACTGCCCTGACGGCGGCTGCGGGAGTCAGACCTGCGGCGGTTCTCCCCCCGCTCCCGGTCCTGGCGCTCCCCCCTGCCCGGACGCTCGGTCCTGTTGTCCTGATATTCCCGACGGTCCGTTCCTCGATCCCGATGGGCATTTCCTTCACTGCGTTCATATCTGCCTCGACGGCCCTGGCCGTTCTCCCGGCTGTAGCGCTCGCTTCGGTCCTGACCACCCTCCCGGCTGTAACGCTCGCCTCGGTCCTGACTGCCCTCCCGGCTGTAACGCTCGCTTCGGTCCTGGCCGCCCTCTCGGCTATAGCGCTCGCTTCGGTCCTGGCCACCCTCCCGGCTATATCGCTCACTTCGGTCCTGACTGCCCTCCCGGCTGTAACGCTCGCCTCGGTCCTGGCTTCCTTCCCGACTGTAACGCTCGCTTCGGTCCTGACTGCCCTCCCGGCTGTAGCGTTGCTGCCGCTCTCCGCTTTCCTGCTGCCGCTGGCCATGTTCCTGACGTCTGTCCCTGTTTGCCCGATCTCTTCCCGGCCTGGCAGGCCGCTCCTGTCTCTCCCGCCTCTCCTGTTCCGGGCTCCCGGAGCGCTCTCCCCGGTCCGGCTTGATTTCCTGAGAATCCGTCTGATCCTCCTGGCTCTCCAACTGGTCCTCCTGCTCCATGCGCTCCAGCTCCTGCATTTCCTCTCTGGACAGTTCCATTTGTTCCTTCTTGCCATGGCGGCGTCTAAACCGCAGTTCTTCCACCGGATATTCCAGGATTTCCTTCTCGTCCTCCTTATCCACCACCACCTTTACCAGTTGGCGTAGCACATTTACACTCTGCACCTGGCCCCTGAGCCCGTCCTCGGTGGTCACAAAGTCGCCGATGCCGGGAAGTCTGCGATTCAGTTCCTCATAGGTGTCTTCCTCATGCTTCAGGCAGCACATCAGCCTGCCGCACACGCCGGAAATTTTGGTAGGATTCAGAGACAGATTCTGCTCCTTGGCCATTTTAATGGAAACAGGAATAAAATCTGACAGATGGGTATGACAGCACAATGGCCTGCCACAGATTCCAATTCCCCCCAGTATCTTAGTTTCGTCCCGTACGCCGATCTGTCGGAGTTCTATACGGGTCTTAAACACGCCCGCCAGATCCTTGACCAGTTCGCGGAAATCAATGCGGCCGTCTGCAGTAAAATAAAACAGCACCTTGTTGTTGTCAAAGGTATACTCCGCGTCAATCAGTTTCATCTCCAGCCCATGCTTTTGAATCTTCTCCAGGCATATCTTATAGGCTTCCTTCTCCTTCCGTTTATTGTCCGCCTCCTGCTGCCTGTCCCGTTCATTGGCCAGCCTCAGCACCGGTTTTAAAGGCTGGATCACCTGGTCGTCGGTCACTTCCCTGGCATCGCTCACCGCCGTCCCAAATTCTATGCCCCTGGCAGTCTCCACGATCACATGATCTCCCCGTTTTATCTCAAAGTTCAGGGGATCAAAAAAATATATTTTGCCAGCAGTGCGGAACCTGATACCTACTACTTTTGTCATCTATATACCTCACTTTTAAATATTTTAAGAAATGCGAAACCCCTTAACTCGTTGGAAAGTTTCGCGGATATCATAAACATTCTAACATAATCCAATATGTAAGGGAAGAGGAAAATTCTTACCCGTTTTCCTTCATTTCCAGGAAGAGCAGTTCCATTACCAGATCGAAATTCACATTGGCGTCCAGGCGTCTCTTGGCCTTGTCCAACGAACGGATGACATTCTCAATCCCCTCGTAACTGCTTCGCCCCGCCACCTTCCGGATCGTCTGAATCTCATCCCGGAAAACCAGGTGGTTCACATCCGCCGTGGCCTTAAACAGCAGCACATCCCGATACCAGATAGCCAGGATATCCAGATAGTCGTTGACTTCCAGCTTGTATTCTCCGGCCTTTTTGACGGCCGTGACAATCTCGGGAATCTCCATATCCTGCAAATATTTCAGCAGCGCCAGCGCCTCGCTCTTCACATTCTCGAACTCCTCGCTGGAAGCCAGAGCCTTGGCTTTACCCACATTTCCCCTGGCAAAAGCCACGCACACATCCGCTTTGTAGTCCGGTATCTGCAACTGCTCCATCAGATACTTCTTTACCAGGGCGTCCCTCACAGGCTTCATGTTCAAGAGCACGCAGCGGCTCAGAATCGTGGGCAGCAATGTGCTGACATTGGATACCAGCAGCAGAAGCACCGCATACTCCGGCGGCTCTTCCAAAGTTTTCAGGATAGCGTTCTGCGCCTGAGGAGTCATTTTTTCCGCTTCGTTTACAATATACACCTTGTGGCGACTGCTGTAGGGCTTGATGGCCACGTCATTGTTCACCTGCGCGCGGATATCATCAACACTGATGGTGTTGGGCTTTTCATGGCTCACATAGATAATATCCGGCTGGTTCCCGGACAGCGCCTGCCTGCAGGAACGGCACTGACCGCATGGTTCTACGCCCTCCTGTTCACACTGCAGCGCCATGGCAAATATCCGGGCGATAAGCTCCTTACCGGAAGATTTTTCCCCGTTGATGATATAGGCGTGGGATACCTTTTTTGTCTCCAGCGCCCCCTGCAGATGCGCTTTGAGCTGCTCCTGCCCGATGATATCTTGAAATCCTGCCATATTGCCCCCTATCCGGGCGCCGCGCTCTCCCCGTCGGCACATCCTGTCGATGGTATGAAAACAGCTCCCTCTTCATTTGTCACATGAAAATATCCAGCAGCAACCCTCTGATCTCACCGATCTTAGAGAGGATCGCCAGATTATCCTTCTCGTCCTTCATCAATTCCTGGGCCAAATCGTCCAGGTTCTGATCCACCAGCCGCACAATACCATAGACCCGGTGTCTCCCCTTTCTGTCCAGAAAATTCTCCCTGGAAAAAGAATGGGACCGGCTGATGATTTCATTCATAAACTCCTTGACCAACCCCCGATAATGCTTCATGTCCCGCAGGTCCTTACGTTTAGCCAGCTTCTCCCCTTCCATGGTGATCTGCTCCATCAGGCCGCTGAGCCTCTCCTGCAGTTCTGCCTCCTCTATATGGCTGGCCAGAGTGAACTTAAAATTGCCGTCCGCCTGCTGAACCGGGGCGGTGTTCTCCATCGGCACTGTGCCGGTTACCTGGTTTACTTTGATGTCCATATGTCTTCCTCCGGCTTACTGCCTGTGCTCCACTATGTACTCGTGAATTTCCTCCAGACAGCAGTTCAGATTCTCATTGCGGAATCTTCTGGTAATGCCTGCCTGGGCAATACGCTTCTCGGAAAAATCCTGGCTGTCCGCCAGAAATCTGCGACACATCTCCTCATATCTGGGATGCTGCTGAGACTGTTCCCTGGCCAGCGCTCTGGTCAGCCGCTCTCCGTCATCCAGCTCCACCAGCACCGGCAATACCCGTTCCGGCCCATAGTGATGCTGGAGACTCAAATACACATCCAGCGTTCCGATGAGACAATGATCCGCAGCCTCCAAATCAATTTTATCATCTGCCACGGTAAAATACCGCCATAACCCATGGATGGTCCTGTAAGACCGCTGCTCGATAATCCTGCCCTCTATATTCAGCCTGCGGAAGCCCGCCTCATCCGTAAAATAATACTCCACGCCGTCCTGCTCCCCGGCCCGTATGGGCCTTGTGGTATAGGGCACGATCGGGCGCAGCTTCAATTCTGCGTCAGCCATCAGATGCTTATATATGGTGTCCTTTCCCGAGGAGCTTTTTCCCATGAGACAAATGATTCTACCCATCATTCCTACCTGACCTCTACTACCCTGATCATATTGGTGGTTCCCGATTTGCCCAGAGGCACACCGGCAGTGATGACCACCAGGTCTCCCTCCTTGATATATCCAGCCTTCCTGGCCTCTTCCACCGCCGCATCGAAAAGTTCCTCCGTGTCGTCCTTTTCCGGCAGCAGCAAAGGCTTGCAGCCCCACAGCAGATTCAACTGCTTACATACCCTGGCGTTTACACTGCAACTGATAATGGGGCAGGAGGGTTTATATTTTGCCACCTTTGTGGCAGTAAAGCCGGACATGGTCACAGTGATGATGGCGCTGGCATGCAAATCCATGGCCGTGGTGCAAGTGGCATAAGAGATGGCCGTGGTGGTGTCAGGATTGCACTTGGACGCCAGTTCATCCATCCGTCCCCGATAATTTAAATCCTTCTCCGCGCACTCCGCAATACGAGCCATGGTCTCCACCGCTTCCACGGGATATTTTCCCGCAGCGCTCTCACCGGAAAGCATAATGGCCGTAGTACCGTCATAAATGGCATTGGCGATATCCGTCACCTCCGCCCTGGTGGGCCTGGGATTTTTTATCATGGATTCCAACATCTGAGTGGCTGTAATCACA
>JAAWKU010000132.1 GCA_022797535.1 Lachnospiraceae bacterium
GCCGGCGCACAGAGGCAACCCGGGCACGCAGGGAGAGTACCGGGCGCAACTGTTCCCCGTAGACGCAGGTATCGGAGGCATTGCTCAACAGCCCGTACAGGGCAATGCCGGGACGGGCGCAGTCCATATCCGGCATAGGGTAATGTAGAATGCCGTAGCTGGCCTGCAGATGGAGCCTTACAGGCGCATGGACAGCTTCCCGGGTATGCCCCCCCTCCTGCAGGCGTCTGAGTCCCAGCCGTTCAGTCAGGAGGCGGAATGCGTCGATCTGGTTTTGAGTAAAGTTTTGGGAGGCATCGTCTACTCCGCCGGAAGCCGCCAGATGGCTGTACAAGCCGGTGATCTGCAGGCCGGGAAGGGCAAATATTTCCCGGATACATCCTTCCTGCTCCGCAGGTACTCCCAGACGGCGCATGCCGGTGTCCACAGCCACCTGTACCGGAAGAGGAGGTGGATCGCCGGGTGCTGTCACCTGGGACGCGCGCCGGTATTCACAGTCAACTGAACCGGAAGAGGAGGCAGGCTGACGTAGGATTGCCGCCTGGGACGCACGCTGGTGTCCACAGTCAACTGAACCAGGAGAGGAGACAGGCTGCTGGGGGATTGCCGCCTGGGACGCATGCCGGTATTCACAGTCAACTGAACCAGGAGAGGAGGCAGGCTGACGTAGGATTGCCGCCTGGGACGCATGCCGGTATTCACAGTCAACTGAACCAGGAGAGGAGGCAGGCTGCTGGGGGATTGCCGCCTGGGACGCACGCCGATATTCACAGTCAACTGAACCAGAAGAGGAGGCAGGCTGCCCGGGGACACCGTCTGAGGCACATGAGCAGGAAAAAAGGAGACGCCTGGAGGCGGAGCAGGCATAGGCGCTCAGCGCCAGAGCATGGGCCTGGTCGGCCACTGTCTGGGTCAGAGCATATTGGTCCAGCAGGGGAAACTGATCGGGATGAGTATAGCCCAGTACCAGTATTTCCCCTTCGATCTTCTGTCTGCGCAGTTCCACGCCTTCGCTGACACAGGCCACACAGAAGGAGCGTATGCCCAGGGCGCTTAATTCTCCGGCGATCAGTCCGGCCCCGTGGCCGTAAGCGTTGGCTTTGACTACGGGCATCAGGGTGCAGCCGTGGGGCAGCAGGGACCGCAGATATGCCACATTGTGCTCCAGAGCTTCCCGGCTGATTTCTATCCAGGCCCTGCTGCGTAAGTCAGGCTCTGTTGCGTAAGTCAGGCTCTGCTGCGGAAGTTTTTTCGGTTCATTCATAAATTTTATTCTCCAGTTTTTTGTCTGATTCCCGGCAGGGAAGTGAGCAGCCATGCCCCGGCCAGGGACAGCAGGCACACTGCCAGATAGTGCAGCAGGCTCTGCTCCATCAGCGGCAGCAAATGGGGGAGCCGGGCGCAGACCCGCACCGCCACAATAACGGCGGGGTGAAGGATGTACACCCAAGTGGATATCCTGCGCAGCCTGGGGCAGGCAGGACAGTGTGCCCGCAGCAACAGACCGTACAGGCAGTACATCACTGGGATCAGCAGCAGATACATGCTGTCGTGACGCAGGGAATCCAGGTGGCGCAGCAGGAAGGCTTCGCCCGTCATGCCCAGCAGTCCCAGCGCCAGGCCCGCGCCCAGAGTGACTTTGCCCGGCAGAGGCTTGGGGACGGATTGTGCCGGCCTTGTCTTTTCCACAGGGCTAGAGGGGCGTTCGGGCGGTAACTGCGGATCGACCAGATTTCCCATTTGCGCCCCCATCAACAGGAACACAGGCGCCAGAAACAGTCCGTTGCGGGTGTGGGACCACACTTGGAACCCCAGGTCGCACAGGCTGCGCAGCGGGGGGAGATATCCGGTGAGCCCATAGTAGCTGTCCCCTGAAAGTCCCAGCAGATACAATATCCCACAGGCAATGGCCAGGGCCCGCTGTCCCAGGCGTCGGCTGAGAAGCCAAAGCAGGGTCATTCCCAGCATACAGGCGGGAAAATACCACAGATGATAAAAGGTGCCGTCCCATAACAGAAGCCGCAGTGCTTTTCCCGGGGTGAGCGCCTGGTAATGGCCTGCGTAAATGCCCAGAGGCAGATACAACAGGATACATCCCAAGTAGAGAAGGCCCGTGCGGACCAGATAGCGCAGCAGGCGCCTTCTGGACCGCGCGCCGGGTTCCAGAACCCGGCGCAGCACAAACTGTCCCGTCACCATCAGAAAAAAGGGCACGGCTACCCTTGCCAGCACCCGGGTTAATAAGAAGTCGGCCTCCGGGGAAACACAGGTCAGGGGAGAGGTGTGGATGGCAGCCACCAACAGGGCTGCCGCCAGGCGGAAACGGTCCAGACCTCCCGTATTTGTCTTTTTGCTCATGATTTACTCCTTTTGCCGCAAGACTATGTCCACTGGGTCAGCACAAACCCGTCCACATTGTTGCCGGATATCCGATAGGGGACGGCTTCGTTGACTTTTGCAACCGTTTCTGCCGTGTCGGCCGGAATGTAGGATACGCAGATGGCGCGTCCCTCCATTCGGATACAGCAGGGGTGAAGAGGGCTGTCAAACTGCCGGATATACTCGGTATACTCCTCCAGGGTCTGTCCGTTTTCGGCCATGATCTTCGCATGGGGAATTCCCACATATCGGAAATGCCATGGCTCACAGCCAATGCCTGTGATATCTTCTTTTCCGGCAGGGTAACGGAGGATGAAGCCGTAATCGGCAGCCTTCTGCTTGAACATTCCGCAGACGCCTGTGTCGGGAAAATCCGGACAGATGAAGTCAATGGACTCCTGGCGCAGGCCCAGATCAATGGCCAGGCCAGTCTGATGTTCACTGTGGCCGGGCAGGGCCACATAGGTGCGGGTATATTCGGGGCCATTTTCCCGCAGGCTGGCGTCCCAGATGTTCTGCTGCTCCTCCAGGGAGCGCCAGCCGCTGACCGGGGCGATGGAGCTCCAGCCGCCAATCTGTTGCATCAGTTCTCCCAGCAGGGTGGCGGCTTCCCGTTCCAGCTGAACGCCCGGCCCCACAGTTGAAAGCCTTTCCGTCATATTCCAGGCAGCCTGATACTGGGGATTCACCAGAATTAAGGGCCCTTTGTGAACATCTTCCTTTTTTAGCTTTATCTCTTTCATAATGGTTTTACTCCTTTAATTGGGTTTTGCTGCGTTCTGCATGATTCCCATAAATCGGGACTTTCCCCCTGGAGATGAGAGGATTTGGCGCTGGCGGAATCAGCCCGTCTCTACTCATCCTTCAGGAGCGGGGCAGGGCCTGGACTCTTCTGCAAGCGCCTGGGACAGAATGCGATTCAACACTTCTGTGAAGGACAACCCTGCGGCTTTCATCATGCCGGGATAACGGCTGTGTTCAGTAAAGCCGGGGATGGTGTTTACTTCGTTAAACACGATTTCGCTCTCGGGGGTCAGAAACAGGTCCACTCTGGCAAATCCGCTGCAACCCAGGGCACGGTATACTTTTTTGGCTGCCAGTTTGATCTGGTCTGCTTTGTGGACGGGAATCCGGGCGGGCACATGGATGGAGGAGGTTTTCAAGGTATATTTTTCAGTGTAGTCAAAGAAGCCGCCCGACAATTCGATTTCGTCCACTTCGCCGGTGAGCAGGTCACGGGAGCCCAGCACGGCGCAGCCCACTTCAAAACCGGGAATATTTTCCTCCAAAATCACCTGGTTATCGTAGGTAAAAGCAAGTTCAAGGGCGGCTTCCAACCCATCGGGGGAGATCACTCTGGTGACGCCGTAGGAGGAACCTGCCTTTACGGGCTTCACATACAGAGGGAAACCGGTCTGGAGGGCGAAAGTGTGGACCATTTCCCAGGCGGGGGCATCTTCCTTTTTCAAGGGCGCGTCCAGCACCAGGGCTTTGGGAATACGAATTCCCGCCAGGGATGCCAGCTTGTGGGCGCGGTCTTTATCCATGCAGAGGGCCGAAGCCAGCGTGCCGCAGCCAGCCAGAGGTATCCCGGCCAATTCGATCAGGCCCTGGAGCGTGCCGTCTTCGCCGTTGCGGCCATGGAGCACCGGAAGGGCAACGTCCAGGGGCAGTCTTTTTACAGAATCCTTTCCGTATACCAGCAGCTGGTGAGTGCCCCGGCAGGGAGACAGAACAGCGGGAGCGCAGTGGGACATGTCCTGGCTCCAGGTGTCCGAAGCAATCCGCTCCGTCGGGCCGGTGTAGTGAAACCAGTTCCCCTGCCGGGTAATACCCACCAGCAGGGGGACATATTGTTCCCGGTCCAGGTTGCGGATTACGCCGGCGGCGGATTCCAGAGAGACCGTGTACTCGGAGGAGCAGCCTCCGAAAAAGATAGCGACAGTTTTCTTATTCATATACAGTTCCTTTCTTATTTTAAGTTCCGCATATCCCCTGCAAGCCCACAGCACAGTTGCCTCGGAAATATATGGATCAGAGGATCATGGTGCCTTCCGGCAACGTGTAGCCGATGCGGCAGACATTCCGGTACAGGGTGCGGGTGTCTTGGAGTTCACCGGTTTTTCGGTCCGTCAGGGTCTGGATCACGTCCACTTCCTCCCAGATATGCTCCTGCCTGCGGCGATAGGTCACCGGCCCGTTGCTGATGGAATAGCACAGGGAGGGCTGGCGGTCGGCGTACAGGTGGCCGGAGATCTGCTCCTGGTCGAAGGCAATATGAATTTGGAAAGTATGGTCTGTGTCGTTGCGCACTTTCAGATCTTTCCATCCTTCGGCCAGAGTGGCGTCCACCCCCATGGGCGCGTCGCTGGGCGGCTCCGGGAAATCTTTGCTGCCATGGCCGTGGCGCTCCACGACGGTCAGCGGGGAATGGAGAAACACCCAGAACAGCAGATTGCTGAGCTGACACATGCCGCCGCCGGGGGCAGTGGTCAGCTGCCCATTGATGACTGTCAGGCCCTCCCGGTAGGGTTCCCGCCGGTCCGCATGACGGGTGGCCAGACTGAAGGAGAAGGTTTCCCCTGGCCGGATCAGCAGGCGGTCGATGCAGGCCGCCGCCAGCTTCAGATTGTGAACTTTGTTTTCCTGATAAACCATGTCAAATCCTGTTTCCCTGTTGTACAGGGGACAGTGGGAGGAAAATACTTCCGCAGGCAGCAGGATCTGCTGCACACAGGAGGTATAGTGGTTGCGGTCCAGCTTCATTCCCAGATAGAAGAAAATCTTTCGCTGCCAGGTGCGCAGGGGGATCAGCCATGGAAAAATTTGTGTGATTCGTTTTCTTTTCATATTTACATTCAGCCTTTCTGATTAAAGTTCCGCATATGCCCTCCAGGCCCACATTACCAGTGCTCTCAGCCCGGCCGCAGTGGCGTCCGTGCAGAGAGCAGCGAACCTTCCGGGCATATGCTGATTAGAGTTCCGCATATGCCCTCCAGGCCCACATTACCAGTGCTCTCAGCCCGGCCGCAGTGGCGTCCGTGCAGAGAGCAGCGGACCCCCTTATTCCCGGTCAGTATAGCAGGCTTAAGTGACAATTCGGTTACAGGCAGCAAAAAAAACCCTCCCTGGTATCTATAGTGTACCAGAGAGGGAAGAAACATATTTTCGGTATTCCTGCAAATACTCTGTCTATTTTGTGATGAAATTCTTACGATTTTCTCACGAGAATGAAAAAGCCTCCTGCGGCGGCCGGATTTGGGTCAGCTCAGGGGCAGCCACAGGGTGAAGGTGATCTGTTCGTTTTCACTTTCCGCATGTATTTGGCCGCCGTGGAGTTCTGCGATCTCTTTGGAGATGGCCAGTCCCAGTCCCGCGCCTCCGGTGGAAGTGCTTCGGGAAGAATCCAGCCGGAAAAACTGTTCAAAGATCCGGCCCAGCTTTTCCGGGGGAATGGTTCTGCCATGGTTACTGACTTTTATCTGTACCCAGGCGGTCTCCAATCTGCCTGAAGGTGAAGCCTGGAGCGCCAGAGGTCTGGCCTGGCCCGGCGCGCTGGAGGCAACAACTTCTGGCGGTGGATCCAGCACTATTTTCATGGACAGGGAGACGGGGGTGTCAGGGTAACTGTAATTCACCGCATTGCGGATCAGGTTGTCAAATACCCGCTGCAGCTTGTCCGGATCGCAGTTCATCTGCACCTCCGGCTGGATTTCCAACTCCCAGGACAAACCTTTTTCCGACAATACGGGCAGGAATTCATAGGTGATCTGCTCCAGCATCCTGCTGAGATTTACCTGCTCCGGTTCCAGGGTCAGAGTGGTCAGGTTAAAGCGGGTGATGTCAAAGAATTCCCCTATCAACTCTTCCAGGCGCAATGCTTTATCCAGGGCGATGCCTGTGTATCTTTCCCGAAGCTGCGGGGAAATCTGAGGTTCGTCCTGCAACAGGCTTAAATAGCCGATCACGCTGGTCAGGGGCGTTTTCAGATCGTGGGCCAGATAGATGACCAGATCGTTTTTCCGCTGCTCAGCTTCCTTTGCCATGGCCTCCGCCGACAGTCCCTGGAGCCGGAAGCGGTTTAACTGTTCCTCCACCTCTCCCAGCACTCCGGAAAGGCGAACGGATTCCTCCCGAGAGGTGATCAGCTTTCCGGAAGCTCCCACGATTTCATCCAGATATCGCAAAGGGAGGGTTATAAAGTGGTGCGTGATCAAAGTCCAGCCTATCAGGATGATGGCGGCCATAATAAAGATCAGATAATCCTTGACCAGAGACAGGATCTGATACAGAGGGTCATAAGAGTACCAGGTGCGCTGAGCACACAGGATCCAGGACAGCATTACAAAAAACACCAGCCCCACCACAAAACCCATCATGGACAGTATATAGCGCAGCATGATGTGCCGGGAAATCCGGCTTCTCTGTAAAATATGGTTATTCAATGGTATATCCCACCCCCCACACTGTCTTGATGTATTTGGGCCGCCTGGCCGGTTCTTTCAGCTTTTCCCGTATCCGGGCGATATGGGCCATGACGGTATTGTTGTTGTCCAGATATTTTTCACCCCATACCGCTTCAAACAGCTCCTCCGAGGACACCACGCTGCCCTGACGCTCGCAGAGATACCAGAGGATACTGAATTCTATGGGGGTCAGAACCACCTCCTGGCCGTTCAGGCTGCAGTGATGGGCATCCTTGTCCATGTGCAGGCCCCGAATGTCCTTTTCTGTCTGCTCCTGCTGGGGGACGGCGGTGTTGTACCGGGTGTAACGCCGCAACTGGGTGCGCACCCTGGCAGTGAGCTCCAAAGGGTTGAAGGGCTTGGTGATATAGTCGTCCGCACCCAGCGTCAGGCCGGTGATCTTGTCCATATCTTCTCCCCGGGCTGTCAGCATGATGATGGGAAAAAGATGCTTTTCCCGAATCCTCTGACACAGCGCAAAACCGTCCAGATCCGGCAGCATCACGTCCAGTATGGCCAGACTCAAGGATTCCCGGCCCACGCAGGCCAGCGCTTCCTCCGCCGTGTAACAGGTAAAAACTTCATAGCCCTCATTTTTCAGATAGACGGTCACCAGGTCGGCAATGGCGGCTTCGTCATCCACAATCATTATCTTATCCTGCATGTTGCCGTATACGCTCCTTTATCTCACATTTGCTGCTTAGGAACTGTCCAAAAATAACTTTTAATATTGCTTGTCTTTTCCTCCGATGGCACTGCTCGAAAATCAGTTACATAGCCCGCTATGCGCCTGATTTTTGAGCAGCACTCTCGAAGAAAAATTCAGCGCACTATTTAAAAGTTATTTATTGACAGTTCCTTATCAAGTCAGGATGTTTTCAGTCATATCATAGCAATATACACAAAGGCGCAATTGGTATGAACTTGCATTTTGTGTTCATAAAAAGTATATTAACCAAATGACACCAGGCCTTTTCGTATTTCGAGCACAAAGGTATATATGAAATATTTAATAATAGAAAATGATTCACAGGAAATGGATTGATTTTTTTGCCCAATACCTGTGACATCTCCGATTACCTCGACATAATCTCCCTTTGAAATACTTCGTCAAAAAAGCCAAACGCCAGTTGCCCCATGGGGGTAACCGCCTCATAAATGAGTAATTTATATCAGGCTCATAATATATATTTGACATGGATTCGATTCATCCCATAACGTAGGAAATACTTCAAATTCCTTGAAACCAAGCGAAAGATAGAACTTGTTTGTTCTGTCATATTCTTCATATTTCCCCATTTGAACTGTCTTGACCTGTATAAAGGAGTACCCCTGTTCCATTGCGAATTTTTTTGCCTGGCTGAATAATTCTCGGCCAATGCCTTTCCGATGAAATTCTTTTAACACACCCATAACATACAATTCCACTGTAGCGCTTCCAGTTTCTTTCAAATACAGAAACCCCACAGGGCTATTACAGTCAAAAGCACAAAAGAATATTTGGTTACCACTCTTCGCGATATATTCCTCTCTTGCCTCGGGAATTCCAAACCAATCTGGGAGCGTTTCAAGGATACGCCTCATTATGTTTTGTTTTTCACTGCTGTCTATAATTTGCCTTATCTCCAATCTGCCTGTTCCTTTCTAAAAAATGGGAATTTGTTGTTCTAATCATACCATGGCCAACTCTGTACTTCAATCTGAAATCAGTGAAATTGCCAGCGTCCAAATTTGGCAACACAAAAAGTAAAAG
>JAAWKU010000133.1 GCA_022797535.1 Lachnospiraceae bacterium
GTCAACGATGCCACCGCATCGCCTCCCTCCTCCGCCTTGCAGACTGAAAATTCATCCGGCGTCATTTTACTGAAAGTCAACGATACAGTACACTAGTTCCATTATACCAGTACCGCTTACGGGAAAAGATTAAATCAAGAGTTTCGATCATTTAAGAAAGCATGAAAACTGTTTATTGATGAAACAGGCCAGTGTAGTACCCCCTTTTCAAAAGGCAGCCGCCGGGTGTATAATAATAAGCAGATTTTGCGGCGGTAGGGGTGGTCAACAGGGAAAAGGAGACGATCTATGGCTCTGGGATATTTTGCGACATGGAATATGAGGAATCTGTTAATCAGGATAGTGGCATCTGCGGTCCTGGGGGGGATCATCGGTCTGGACAGGGGAATGAAACACCGCGGAGCGGGCACAAAGACCATCACTGTGGTCTGCCTTGGCGCTACGCTGGTGATGTTGACGGAACAGTATATTCAGGCTTATCTTCCGGGGCTGGCAAATATGAACCGAATGGCGGCGCAGGTGATCAGCGGGGTAGGATTTATCGGGGTGGGTACCATCATCATATCCAGGCACCGGGTCCGGGGATTGACAACCGCCGCCACCCTGTGGGCCAGTGCCTGCGTGGGGCTGGCGGTGGGGATTGGCTTTGTGGAGGGCGGCGCATTGATCACGGCGATGATGCTGCTGTCCCTGCATGTGCTTCCCTATGTGGAGCGGTTCGCGGCCAGGCATTCCCGCTACTGCAATGTGTTTGTGGATCTGGAGGAGAGCAGGGATTTACATGGGGTCATACACAATCTGAAGGAGGCTGGCATCGTCATAGATTCCATGGATCTGAGCGAGTCCAAAGAAGCGGGGGAGGGTGTCTCCGTACATATGGTGCTCTATGTAAAGAAAGCGGTGGGACGCGAGGAAATCTATGATATATTCATGAAGTCGGACAAGGTGGTGGCAGTGGACTTTCTGTGAGGGATATCCGCAGGAACTTTAATTTCCATACAAAATCTGTCAGGAGAAACGGGATGAAACATAAAATGAGGAAAAACATACTTTTGCTATTGCTGTGTCTGGGACTGTCAGGCTGCGCGTTACGGCATCCTCAGGGCATTTTCGGGACTTCGGGGAATGTAGGGCAGGAGGCGGGAGACGGTTCCGGGAATTTGTCATCAGAAGGTGTGGGAGACGCCGTTGCGGAAGCCGGTCTGCCATTGGAAGGTGTGGGAGACGCTGTTGTGGAAGCCGGTCTGCCATTGGAAGGTGTGGGAGACGCCGGTGTGGAAACCGGCCTGCCATTGGAAGGTGTGAAAGACGCCGGTGTGGAAACCGGCCTGTCACCGGAAGGTGTGGGAGACGCTGGTGAGAGGCCCGGTCTGCCGCCTGAGAATGTTCATGGATCAGGAGGTTTAACCTCCGGGACAGAGACCGACTCCGGGGAAATGCCGGAACCCGCCGGGGAACCTGCGGACACGGCGTATGATTTTACAATATGCTTTGCGGGAGATATCAATCTGGACGAAAACTGGTATACCACACAGTTTCTGGACACTCAGCCCGGCGGGATCCATGACTGCATCTCTCCAGAACTGGTGGAGGTGATGCAGGCGGCGGATATAATGTGCCTGAACAACGAGTTCACTTACAGCGCAGGCGGTTCTCCCCTGGCTGGGAAGGCTTATACCTTTCGGGCCGATCCCGGACGGGTGGAGGTGCTGGGGCAGCTTGGAGTGGATGCAGTGACATTGGCCAACAATCATGTATATGATTATGGAACGGAAGCCCTGCTGGATACGTTCACGGTGCTGGAGGAGGCGGGAGTGCCTTATTTCGGGGCCGGGCGCACTCTGGAAGAAGCCATGGAACCTCTATATCTGGAGGTGGAGGGCAAGACCGTGGCGCTGGTGGCGGCATCCCGAGCGGAAAAATATAAGATGACGCCCCAGGCCACTGCCACGGAGCCGGGAATTCTGCGCTGCTATGACACGGAATTATTTTTGCAGGCCATCCGGGAAGCGAAAGCGAACGCAGATTTTTGTATTGCCTTTGTTCACTGGGGAACGGAATACAGCTATGACCTGCAGCAGGTTCAGCTGAATACGGGAAAGGTGTATCTGGACGCAGGGGCGGACGCAGTCATCGGCGCCCACAGCCATTGTCTCCAGGGAATGGAATTTTATGACGGGAAACCCATTGTATATAGTCTGGGGAATTACTGGTTTAATGAGAAAACCCTGGACACCATGCTGCTGCAGCTGCATTTTTCAGGAGATGAGGCCCAGGCCCGGCTGGAGGTGCAGGTGATCCCGGCGGTGCAGTCGGAATGCAGGACGACTTATGCGCAGGAGGAAGCGGAGCGGAGAAGAATTTTTGATTTCCTGGAGAGCATCTCTGTAAATGTGGAGATATCCGATGAGGGGACGGTGGCTGAAACCGGGTGACACACCGCTGATCCGCCGTTATCCGCGGCCGGGATATGAAGAGAAAAGTCTGTCCGCAAAATTCCCGTGGAAAATGAAAAAATACTATTGCCAAATTTTTTGGAATATGTTATTATATAACTCGTTGAAGAGACATACAATATATAGCTGTGATTTGGCTCCATGGTCAAGCGGTTAAGACATCGCCCTTTCACGGCGGTAACACGGGTTCGATTCCCGTTGGAGTCATCGCTTTATGCGATTCCCGAAAGGGTTTGCGGACCTTTAGCTCAGTTGGTTAGAGCAACCGGCTCATAACCGGTCGGTCCCGGGTTCGAGTCCCCGAAGGTCCATTTGTTACAATTTCATCTGTTTTGGCCTAGTGGCTCAGTTGGTTAGAGCGCCGCCCTGTCACGGCGGAGGTCGTCGGTTCGAGTCCGATCTGGGTCGTAGTAGCTGTTTGAGAGGAATCTCAGACAGCTATTTTATTATACAGATTTTCTGTCGGAGAGTATTGTTTCTCTTTGGGTCTCGGTTACATGGGGAGTCTGGCATATGCCGGCGTTAAACTATTCTGACAATGTTATAAAGATTTTCAGGACAATAAAAGACAATAAAAATGGAAGCAAAGGGGCTCGAACCCTTGGCCTCCCGCTAGTCAGGCGAGCGCTCATCCCAGCTGAGCTATGCTTCCATGCACCTACTATATCACATAGAGAGATAAAAGGGAAGAGGGAAAGTGAAAAATCTATATTATATATCATACGCATATTTTTCGGGAATGTCTGATTGGGTGTAGTAAGGTCAGGGGAGTTATGTTACAATGAGTAAAACGGCCCTGTCCCAGGGGAAGCTGAAGCACAGGCAGTTTGCTGCTGAGCGAATGGCCGGCATCTGGCCAGCGCCGGTGACGGGCTAAAAACAACAATGTACCGGCAGGACGGTTCCGAGACGGCTATGCCAATGGCGTGGTTGACGAATAACCGTTACACTGGAGAGAAGCGAGGAGGTTTCATATGGCAAATCCATATCTACCAAACTGGGAGTATATCCCCGACGGGGAACCCAGAGTATTTGGGGAGCGGGTGTATATCTACGGCTCTCATGATAAGGCGGGATCGGGAAGGTTCTGTGATTATGTTCTGAAATGCTGGAGCGCGTCGTTGGATAATCTGAATGACTGGGTTTGCCATGGGGACATTTTTCATACCCTGGCGGACAGGGATCATCCGGCGGACACGGACTGGACCGGGGAGGGCAATGAACTCTATGCGCCGGACGTGGTGGAGAAAGACGGCAAATATTATCTGTTTGCCTATATCATCGGGGCCAAGGGCTGTGTGGCGGTGAGCGACAGGCCGGAGGGGCCTTTCCGGCTGCTGTCCAGATATCAGTATACCATCCCGGATGAGATCTGCCAGGACGGGTGGTTTGTGGACCCCGGCGTCTTGGTGGACGATGATGGGAAGGTGTATATTTACTGCGGCTTTGAGCACTCCTTTATGGCTCAGATCAATCCTGACAATATGTGCGAGGTGTTGGATGGAACCTGTATTGATCATATCATTCCCAACCAGATACAGGAGGAGTATGGCTTTTGTGAGAAAGAAAGCCTTTTCTTTGAAGCAGCTTCCCCTCGGAAAGTGGGGGATGTGTATTATCTGATCTATTCGCCCAAGAGAGGCTGCAGGCTGGCCTACGCCACTTCAGAGAGCCCCACGGGACCTTTCACCTACAGAGGGTATATTATTGACAATGGGGTGGATTATCCGGGGGGAAATGACCATGGCTCCATCGCCTGCATCCGGGGACAATGGTATATTTTTTACCACCGCATGACCAACAACAGCGTCTTTTCCCGCCGGGCCTGTGTGGAGAAGATCACGATCCTGCCGGATGGGACCATTCCGCCGGTGGAGATGACTTCTCTGGGCTTTGAGGAGGCGCTTTCCCCCTACCGGGAGACTCCTGCGGACATTGCCTGTGTACTGAAGGGCGGCGCGTATGTTACGGAGAAATCGGTGTTTGAGCGGGTGGTCACGGGCATTACGGAAAACAGCGTGATAGGATACAAGTACTTTGACTATGGAGAGGACTACTCTGGCAAGACCATGGAGTTTGCCGCCATGGTGCAGGGCTGCGGCTGCGAGAGTACGTTACATATCCGCCTGGACAGCGAGGACGGCCGGGAGATTGGTTGCTGCCCGGTGGGAAAGGGCGATGGTATGGTGCATGCCGTTGTGGAAAAGGTGACGGGACGGCACGCCCTGTTTTTCACAGTCTCCACAGGCTATCACAATAGTGCCGACAAGGAGGATCCGTCGGACTGGATCGCCGGTTTCTTCCGGGGACGTATGCTGTTTGCGCTGAAGGCATTTCTGTTTATGAAGTAGGGGGCAGGCTGCGACCGGGCAGGGGCTAAGGGAGGAGATTCACGGTCCATGCCAGGGAGGAGATTCACGGTCCATGCCAGGGAGGGGACTTACGGGTCCATGCCAGGGAGGGGACTTACGGGTCCATGCCAAGGCGGAGATTTGCGGGTCCATGCCAGGAAGGAGGCTCACGGGTCTGTGCCGACCGAACATGTATGAGCGGCAAGGCTTCCGGAGACAAGTTGAGAGAGGACGATCCCATTGAAAAATCTTGAAAACGTCAAAAAGCGGATCTATGAGATCATTCAGATTGGGAATCGGGCGGATACGCCCAGCCTGATTTTTGATATTTTTATTGTGTGCATGATCCTGCTGAACATAATGATTACTTTCTGTCAGACTTTTGCCCAGCTTAATCGGTTTGAATCGTTGCTGCAGACTTTGGAACTGGCCACGATTGTCATTTTTACGGCAGAGTACATCCTGCGGCTGTGGACGGCGGAATATCTGTATCCCCAGGAGGGGCGCGGGCTGGCACGGTTGAAATTCATGCGTTCCTTTTATGGCGTTGTGGATCTGCTGACCATACTGCCCTATTTTCTGCCCTTTGTATTCCCCAGCGGAGCGGTGGCCTTCCGCATGTTTCGGGTGGTGCGCATCCTGCGGCTGTTTCGAATCAACGCCAAATATGACGCTTTTCATGTGATTACCACGGTGCTGAAGGAGAAACGGGGACAGCTTCTGTATTCCATCTTTCTGGTACTTGTGTTGATGATGGCTTCCTCCCTGTGCATGTACGGTCTGGAACACGAGGCCCAGCCGGAGCATTTTTCCAACGCTTTTTCCGGCATCTGGTGGTCAGTGTCCACGCTGCTGACGGTGGGGTACGGGGACATCTATCCCATCACAGTGGGAGGGCAGGCCATGGCCATTGTCATCGCCTTTCTGGGGGTAGGTATGGTGGCCATACCCACAGGTATTATCTCGGCGGGATTTGTGGAGTACTACACCAGCATCAAGGATGGGACTGTCACCAGCCTGGACGCAGACTTTGTGACCCTGGAGATTACGCTGGAACATCCCTTCATCGGGCAGGAACTGGAGCGGGTCCCACTGCCCCGGGGGCTCTATGTGGCCACTGTGCTGCGGGACAAGGAGGTGCTGGTTCCCCGGGGGGAACTGAGGATTCAGGCTGGGGACGTGATGGTGCTGGGCAGCATGTGTCGTATGCGTATCGAAGCCAGTCTGGAAGAAGTGGCTATTGAGAGGGAACATCCCTGGATTGACATGCAGATCCGGGATCTGGATATCTCACGGCGCAGTCATGTGATCATGCTGAAACGGGGCAACAGGAATCTTCAGCCCCAGGAGGACAGTCGGATCCGGGAGGGAGATGTGGTGCTGATATATCACCGGTAGACGTGTGAAAGAAGGAATGCGTTGGCATTGCCAAGCAGAGCCAACGCCGAGCGAAGCTGCCACCGAGTGGAGCCAATGCCAAGCGAAGCTGTCGCCAAGCAGAGCCAGCGCCGAGCGAAGTTGCCACCGAGCAGAGCCAACGCCGAGCGAAGCTGCCGCCAAGCAAAGCCAACGCCGAGCGAAGCTGCCGCCAAGCAAAGCCAACGCCGAGCGAAGCTGCCACCGAGTGGAGTCAATGCCAAGCGAAGCTGCCGCCAAGCAAAGCCAA
This sequence comes from Lachnospiraceae bacterium, assembly GCA_022797535.1. Classification (GTDB taxonomy): domain Bacteria; phylum Bacillota; class Clostridia; order Lachnospirales; family Lachnospiraceae; genus Acetatifactor. The sequence continues at coordinate 6,474 of JAAWKU010000133.1, forward strand.
CGCCGAGCGAAGCCAGCGCAGCGGTGGGAAACTGCGTCAGGATGGATCGGCGTTCAGACCTTCTATGCCGGGCGCATGCCGGCAAGGAAAATGAGGAACTATAGTGAAAGGAGACATTATGAAGAAGGAACTAAAAGGGAAACGGGTAGTGATCCGGGAGGGAGAACTGCTTAGAAGGGAACAGGACAACAGGACATATCTGATGAAACTGGAGAACCGATATCTGCTGCGCAATTATCTGCTGGAGGCGGGACGGATCTCCGGGCGGGGAATGGACCCCAAAGCCATGGGGGGATGGGAGGATCCTTCCTGTCAGCTGCGGGGACATTTTCTGGGGCATTGGCTTTCCGCAGCGGCGATTCGTTATCATGAGACCGGCGATAAGGAACTCTGGGCGAAAGCCTGCGGGGTAGTGGAGGAACTGGAGATTTGCCAGAAGGAAAACGGCGGCGGCTGGGTTGCGCCCATCCCGGAAAAATATCTGTATTGGATCGGCAAAGGGAAAAATATCTGGGCCCCTCAGTACAATATGCATAAACTCTTTATGGGGCTGCTGGATGTTTATAAATATATGGATAACCAGAAAGCTCTGGCCATTGCGGAAGGTCTTGCGGACTGGTTTTACCGCTGGAGCGGGTCCTACAGCCGGGAGGCGTTTGACGATATTCTGGATGTGGAAACCGGCGGCATGCTGGAAATATGGGCGGAACTTCTGGACATAACGGGAGACGAAAAATACCGGGAACTGTTGTCCAGATATTATCGCCAGCGTCTGTTTGAGCCACTGCTGGAGGGCAGGGATGTGCTGACCAACATGCACGCCAACACCACGATTCCCGAGATACTGGGCTGTGCCAGGGCCTATGAGGTGACGGGGGAAGAAAAGTGGCTATCCATTGTGAAAAGCTACTGGAAATGCGCGGTGACAGACAGGGGAAGCTATGTGACAGGAGGCCAGACCCAGGGCGAGATCTGGACTCCCATGAAAAAGCTGAAGGCCAGACTGGGAGACAAAAATCAGGAGCATTGTACCGTTTACAATATGGTTCGGCTGGCGGAATTCCTGTTCCGGCATACCGGGGATCCCCGTTATATGCACTATATAGAATACAATGTGCAAAACGGTATTTTTGCGCAGAGCTACTGGCGGGGAGAGGCAAAAGACGGAAAGCCGGGAGTGGGCCTGCTGACCTATTTCCTGCCCATGAAGGCTCCCGGAAGAAAGGACTGGGCGGGAGAGATGGACAGCTTTTTCTGCTGTCACGGCACCATGGTGCAGGCCAACGCCGCATTGAACCGCTGCATGTATTACCAGGAGGACAAAGACCTGTTTGTAACTCAGTACGCGGATTCGGAGGCGCGTTTTGAGATAGAGGGCAGGGAGGTGTGCCTGCGTCAGAGACAGGACTATATGAATGGCAGTCTTCAGAGTTCCTCGGTAAACGATGCCCGGCAGACCGTCAATGCCATAGCCGGGGCCTATGCCAACAGGCCGGATTTCCGCAAGTATGTGTTGACTCTGGAGGTTCCGGAGGAGACAGCCTTTTCTCTGCAGCTGAGGGTGCCGGACTGGATCACCGGGGAAGCAAGGGTCTGTGTAAACGGGGAAGAGGTGCTGACGACCCGGGAGACGGATTATTTTGTGAAGCTGGACAGGGTGTGGAAAGACGGGGACAGGGTTGAATTGTATCTGCCCATCGGCCTGCAGTTCGTTCCGCTGCCGGATGACGAGTCCATGGGGGCGTTCCGCTATGGCCCGGACGTGCTGGCGGGAATTACCGGGCAGGAGAGGATTCTGTATCTGGAGGGAGAGAGGCCGGAGGAAGAGTTATCCCCGGATACGGAGCGGCAATGGGGAGAGTTCCGCACGTTCTACCGCACGGAAAACCAGGATCCCGGCATCAGCTTTGTGAAGCTGAACACAGTGGGATATGAACCTTACCAGATCTATTTTAAAGTGAAGGGGAAAAGGAACTAGTGTACCGTATCGTTCACATTTCGCAAAATGACTTGCCTGAATTTCCATCTGCCGCGTTGTCGTCGGTCAACGATGCCACCGCATCGCCTCCCT
>JAAWKU010000134.1 GCA_022797535.1 Lachnospiraceae bacterium
TCGTAGAGATACTCCTCCTTGCCCTTAGAGGGCATGGCTTTGTACAGAGGCGGCATGGCCAGATATACATGTCCCTCATAGATCAGTTCCGGCATAAAGCGGTAAAACAGCGTCAGCAGCAGCATGGAGATATGAGAGCCGTCCACATCCGCATCCGTCATTATGATAATCTTGTCATACCGCAGCTTGGAGATATCAAAATCATTCCCATACCCCTCGGAAAAACCGCATCCAAAGGCATTGATCATGGTCTTGATCTCCGCATTGGCAAGCACTTTGTCGATGCTGGCCTTCTCCACATTCAAAATCTTGCCCCGGATGGGCAGAATCGCCTGAAAGCTGCGGTCCCGGGCAGTCTTTGCACTGCCTCCCGCGGAATCGCCTTCCACGATGAAAATTTCACATTTAGAGGGATCTTTGGACTCACAGTTGGCCAGCTTTCCATTGGAATCAAAGGAAAACTTCTGTTTGGTCAGCATATTGGTCCTGGCCTTCTCCTCCGTCTTACGGATTCTGGCGGCTTTCTCCGCGCAGCCAATGATATTCTTTAACACCTCCAGATTGCGGTCAAAATACCGAACAATCTCTTCCCCTGTGACCTTGGCCACTACCTTGGCGGCGTCCTGGTTGTCCAGCTTGGTTTTTGTCTGGCCCTCGAAGCGGGGATCCGGATGCTTGATGGATACCACCGCCGTCATGCCGTTTCGCACATCAGCCCCGGTGAAATTTACGTCCTTCTCTTTCAAAATCCCCAATTCTCTGGCGTAGGTGTTGATCACATTGGTGAACTGGGTCTTAAAGCCTGTCAGATGGGTTCCCCCCTCGGAATTGTAAATATTGTTGCAGAAGCCCAGAACATTCTCATGAAATTCATTCACATACTGAAAAGCCGCCTCCACCAGGATGCCTTCAGATTCACCCTTAAAGTAAATGCATTCATGAACAGGTTCATCCCCCTTGTTCATGTCCTTAATAAAGCCCGTGATCCCCTCCGGCTCATGGAAAATGATCTGTTCCGGCTCTTCCTTACGCCTGTCCTCAAAAACAATGGTAAGTTCCGGGTTCAGGTAAGCCGTCTCATGAAGCCGGCTCTTAACCTCATCCTCCTTGAAACGGGTCTTGTCGAAGATGGTGTCATCCGGCAGGAAATTGATGGTGGTGCCGCTTTCCCGGGTCTTGCCGATAATGGGGAGCAAGCCGTTTTCCAGTTCCACCACGGGAAGGCCCTTCTCATATTGGTCCTGATAGATACAACCCCCTACCTTGACCGTCACGGTCAATCGATTGGAAAGCGCATTGACCACCGAGGAACCCACGCCGTGGAGCCCCCCGCTGGTTTTATAGGCGTTGTTGTCAAATTTTCCTCCGGCGTGCAGGGTGGTGAACACCAGGCGCTCGGCGCTCATCCCCTTCTCGTGCATCCCCACGGGAATTCCCCTCCCGTTGTCGCTGATGGTGGCGGAGCCGTCCGCCTCCAGAGTCACCCGGATGGTGTCGCAATACCCTGCCAGATGCTCGTCCACGGAATTGTCCACAAGCTCATAGATCAAATGGTTCAGCCCCTTGGTGGACACACTGCCGATATACATGCCTGGCCGCTTGCGCACCGCCTCCAGTCCCTCCAGCACCGTGATGTTTGAAGCGCCATAATTTGTATCAGTCTTTGCCATAATCTACCTCATTCATATCAGGATTTCTTTCTCAAAAGCAAAAAGTAACAACGATAAACCCCCGGAAACATGAAATTCCCGGCGGTTTTGTGCATGTTCTCATGCATCCTTCCTTTTTGCCTGCGTACATTATAGCATATATTTTGTGGCAGGAAAAGGAAAAACAACTATATTTACACGCAATCTTTATTATATGCAGGAAATCCTGCATATATGATTCTACGAAGAGGCTGCAACACTTTCTCCGTGTATAAACAGCGAGCACCTCCTGCGAAGCGCCCGCTGCTTTTCTGTCTGTTCTGTAATTCTCTGCTTTGTAACTCTCGATTCTGTAACTCTGTGTTTTGTAATCCTCTATTCCGTATCTTTCTACTCTGTAACTCTCTGTTCTCTAAATAACTGTACGAATGTTTCTGTTTCGCAGACTTAAACTTCTACTTTCCTGCAGCAGGCAAATGCCAATGCCCCGGGGCCGATATGGCATGCCACGCTGAGGGACAGAGGATCAATATGAATGTCATATCCCGGAAACTGCTCCAAAATTTCGTCCCTGTAAACTTTGGCAGCCTCCTCGTTGGCTGTATGGGCGATCTGCAGCCAGATATGCTTATCCTCGGTCATACCTCCAAAACGGCTCTCAATGTCCTTCTTGATGGCGTTGATCATGATGGACTTGCCCTGGTTGGTGGTGCGGGCCTTGGCAAAAGCATCCAGCTTCTCCCCCTGGATCTGCAGCACCGGCTTCAGCTTCAGCAATGTGCCCAGCGCTGCGGCAGCCGGCGTAATCCGCCCTCCCTTTTTCAGGTAATACAGGGTGTCCAGCATAATGTAAATACTGCTGTTAAACTTATCTTCCTCCAGGAAGTTTCTGATCTCCAAAGCGTTCATCCCTTTGGAGGCCAATAGCTTCGCGTCCAATGCGGACTGCCTCTGGGTTACGGAAATCCGCTGGTTGTTCACCACCTGCACCTTGCCGGCATAGTCCTGGGCCAGCATGATTGCGCTCTGGCAGGAACCGGACAGGCCGCTGCTCATGGGAATATGCACGATCTCGTCATAGTCCTTCAGCACCTCATCCCAAAGCTGCATCACCGACTCCGGCGACGGCTGGCTGGTATGGATTTCAGCTCCCCCCCGCAGTTTCTCATAAAACTCTTCCTGGGTCAGGCTGATATCCTCATAAAAAGTCTCTTCGTTTATAAAGAAAGGCATGGGCAATACAAAAATCCCCATTTCCTTTCCCTGGGCCTGGGTAATCCCACTATTGCTGTCTGTGATAATGGCAACCTTTGACATTGATTTATCCGTTCCTCTCTTGGGGTGATTATGGACACCCTTTCCAAGTAGTATACCCTCAAATGGTTCTAAAGTCAACCTGTAGCCGGGTTTCTCCCCGCAAATATTCTATCAATCCGCTGTATTCTCCGTATCTGCCGCCGCCGTCCGAAGCAATGTCCAACTGCGCCTTTTCACTTGGAACATTGTCCATCTGCACATTGCCGCCAAGGCCCCTGACCAGATCCACAGCCTGGCTGGCCTGCTTCAGAATCTCCGCGTCTGTGTAAATATCTCCCATCCGGAAAGCGAACGTACCGCTTTGACGGATGCCGAACAGATCCCCTGGTCCCCGCAGCTTCAAATCCTCCGAGGCAATGTAAAAGCCGTCGTTGGAGCGGTTCAGGATATCCAGACGTTCCATGGTATCTTTGCTGTCCTGGGCGCTGATAAAGATACAATAACTCTGATGCTCCCCCCGGCCCACCCGGCCCCTGAGCTGATGAAGCTGTGCCAGGCCGAAGCGCTCCGCGTTTTCCACCATCATCACTGTGGCATTGGGCACATTGATCCCCACTTCAATCACCGTGGTGGACACCAGCACGTCAATATTGTGGGATGCGTATTCTTCCATGACCCGGTTTTTGTCGGCGGGTTTCATCTTGCCGTGGAGAGTGGCCACCTGGATATCCGCAGGCAGAACCGCCCGCAGTTTCTGGGCATACCCTGTCACATTTTCCAGATCCTCCATCTCCCCCTCCTCCACCATGGGGCAGATCACATAAGCCTGCCGCCCGGCCCGCACCTCTTTTTCTATAAACTGGTATGCCCTGGGCCGGTAAGATGTGCCCACTACACAGTTCTTGATGGGTAGCCGGTTGGCGGGAAGCTCGTCGATAAGGGACACCTGCAGGTCTCCGTACAGAATAATGGCCAAAGTCCTGGGAATGGGGGTGGCGCTCATTACCAGCACATGGGGTTTACTGCCTTTTTCCGCCAGTATCTCCCGTTGGCGCACACCGAAACGGTGCTGCTCGTCCGTGACCACCAGAGCCAGATTTTTAAAATGCACCTTCTCCTGGATCACCGCATGGGTTCCCACCACCAGATTGGCCTCCCCGGAGGCAATCTTCTCATAGGCCTCCCGCTTCTCCCTGGCCGTCATGCTGCCCACCAGAAGCAGAGGCCGCAGGGTCACATGATACTTTTCTACATATTGGCAGATCCCCTCATAATGCTGAGCTGCCAGTACCTCCGTGGGCGCCATCATGGCCCCCTGATAGCCGTTGGCGGCACACATGAGCAGTGCCAGCACTGCGATGATGGTCTTACCGGAGCCCACGTCCCCCTGCACCAGCCGGTTCATGCACCAGGGTGAGGACAAGTCCCGGCAAATCTCCTGCCAGGCTCTCGCCTGTGCCCCTGTCAGCCGATATGGCAGTTGCTCCAGCAGCCTGCCAGTGTCCGCAGTCTCCAACATGCGGTATTCGTTTTCCAGCAGCTTGCACTGTTCCTTATTCTCCCGAAGCAGATATAAAAAAGAGAAAAACTCTTCGAAAACCACCCGTCTGCGGGCCTTCACCAGTTCCTCATAACTGACTGGGAAATGCATATTGTTGATGGCTTCCCTGCGTTCCATCAGGTCATACTGCCTGCGCAGGGATTCGGGGTAAGGATCCGGTCCAAAGGCGTAGCAGGCCAGCGCCTGCTTCACAGCTTTCTGCACCGCCTGATTGGTCAGGCCCTTGGTCAGAGCGTAATGAGGCTGGACACAAGCCAGGTATTTGGCATATTCCTCCGGCTTGTACATCCGGGGCTGCTCCATCACCAGGGTCGTTCCCCTGGTCTGTACCCGTCCCCGAAAGATATGACGACTGCCGGGCTTCAGCACATTCTTAAGGAAAGGCATATTAAAAAAAGTGAGCTGCATTCCTCCGGAATCATCCCGCACCAGCGCGTTCAATAGGGTCAGACTCCGCACTTTTTTCACATTTACCGTACCGCAGACCATGGCCTGGACGGCGCAGACCTCTCCCGTTTTGGCCTGAGCCACAGGCACCGGCTCCTGAAATGTCTCATAATCTCTGGGATAATAGTACAGCAGATCTCCCACTGTGCGAATATTCACTTTGGCAAACAATTTCTGGGATTTCTCGCCGATCCCCTTTAATTCCAAGATAGAAGTGCCGTCCTCCATATCTCCTGCTCCTTATATTCTTCCCTTATGCACGAAAACAGTCGAGACGCTAAGACACAAAAAGGGCAGGCAACCGCTTTCCCGGGCGGCTCCCACCCCTCACGCATGTCCCTATTCCACAGAAATCACATAGTAGTAAATGGGCTGCCCGCCATACTGCAATTCGATATCACAATCAGGATAAGCCTCCTCCAGTTCTTTGCGGAGCTGCCCGGCGGCCTCCTCCTGCACATCGCTGCCATAGTAGACGCTGATCAGTTCACTGGAGTCATCCACCATGGCTTTCACCATGTCTTTGGTGACCAGCAGCATATCCTGGCCTACGGACAGGATGCCTGCGTCGCCGATCCCCATATAATCGCCCTGCCTGATCTCCTTATCATCAATCGTGGTATCCCGCACGGCATAAGTTACCTGGCCGGTTTTCACATTGCCGATCTCCTGCATCATGGTGACTTCGTTGTCCTCCACAGACATCTCCGGCACAAAGTTGATCACCGCCGTGATCCCCTGGGGAATGGTCTTGGTGGGAATTACCAGCAGATTCTTCTCCGTCATAAGTTCCGCCGCCTGGTTGGCCGCCAGGATAATATTTTTGTTGTTGGGCAGGATGAAAATGGTTTCGGCGTTCACCTGATCTACAGCATCCAAAATATCCGCCGTGCTGGGGTTCATAGTCTGGCCGCCCTCAATAATATGGTCCACGCCCAGACTCTTAAAAATCTCGTTCACCCCGTCTCCCACGGAAACCGCCAAAAAGCCTACTGGCTTGGGAGGCTGGGCAGGGGCCTGCGCAGGAGCTGAAACGCCGCCCGGAGCCTTCTCTGAACTTCCAGCCGTTTCCTTCCCGCTCATCTTAAACAGCTTTTCCTGGTGCTCCAGGCGCATATTGTCTATCTTCAGATTAGATAACTGTCCATACTTCAATGCCTTCTGGATCGCCAGTCCGGGGTCATTGGTATGTACATGTACCTTGACCACGTCCTCGTCCGCCACGCATACGATGGAATCACCGATGGATTCCAGATAAGCCTTGAAATCCATCTCATGCTTGATATTAAAGGTCCTGCTCAGCAGAATGATAAACTCGGTACAGTAGCCGAACTTGATCTCCGCTTCTGCCTGGGCCTGGTAGCCGGTAGATTTGCTCCCGGAACGGCTCTCCTGAGCTGCCGCTGATATGGTATAGTCGATTTCCTTGCCCATGAAAGCGTCATATGCGCCGCTCATCACTTCCACCAGCCCCTGGCCTCCAGAGTCTACCACGCCTGCCTGCTTAAGCACCGGCAGAAGCTCCGGTGTCTGGCTCAGCACATACCGGGCATGCTCTATAACCTGGGCCAGAAATGTCCCCATGTCCTCCATGCCGGCATTGACCAGTTCCCGTGCCTTCTCGGCGCCGCCCCTGGCCACGGTTAGAATGGTGCCCTCCTTGGGCTTCATCACTGCTTTATAGGCGGTCTCCACCGCCTTGTCAAAAGCGTCGGAGAGCTCCGAAACGGTCATCTGCTCCTTGCCGCTGATGCTCTTGGTAAAGCCACGGAGAAGCTGGGACAGAATCACACCGGAATTCCCCCTGGCCCCCCGCAGGGAACCGCTGGAGACAGCCTTGCACAGAGCCGTCATATCCGGGTTATCACCCAGAGCGGCCACCTCTCTGGCCGCCGACATAATGGTCATGGTCATATTAGTGCCAGTATCGCCATCCGGAACGGGGAATACATTCAACTCATTGATCCACTCTTTCTTGCTCTCCAGGTTTTTTGCGCCAGCCAAGAACATCTTAGACAGCATCTTAGCATCGATAGTATTTGAAGTCACGATAAGTCCTCCTATTTTAAATTCCGCAACCGCTAATCTGGCAAACCGCTTTTCCCTCCAAGCCGCAGCCGTATCTGTCACGTCTGCCGCTGCGGGCCGCCGCGGATTTTAGTCTATCACCCTGACACCTTCCACAAAGATATTGATCTTTTCGATATGGATGCCGGTAAACTCCTCCACTTTATATTTCACGCTGCTGATCAGATTGTCTGACACGGCGATGATGCTGACGCCGTAGGCAACGATCACATGGAAGTCCAGCGTCAGCCTGTTATTGTTCAGGCTTACGTTGATGCCCCGGGTCAGATTGTCCTTTTTCAGGAGCTTGGACATGCCGTCCTTCATGCTGACCCCCGCCATGCCGACGATGCCAAAGCATTCTACGGCCACGCTTCCGGCATATTGGGCGATCACTTCGTTGTTGATCACAATATTGCCCATATGTGTATTCATAGAAGAACCCTTCATATCGTAGTACCTCCTTCAGATTGAGCCGGCAGTCCCTGTTGTCTTTCAGACGGTCCGTCCCCGCCTGTGTCAGGGCCTCTTTCTGGCCCAATCCGGGAGACTGCCATTTTCGCTCCATTTAATCACTATTATACATGCTTTTGGATAAAAATGGAACACCTAAAAACAAAAATTAAAAATTTCATTTTTGTACTTGCTTTTCTGCGCTTTTTCTGTTAATATATCAATGTTGTTAATTTTTATGCAATGATAAATAAAGAAAACAGCTTAAGGTTGAGGAGGTGTCAAGATGGCTAAGTGTGATGTTTGTGGTAAGGGCGTTCATTTCGGTAACAACGTAAGCCATTCTCATAGAAGAAGCAATGCAATGTGGAAGTCCAACATTAAGAATGTGAAGTGCATGGTAAACGGAGCTACCAAGAAATTACATGTTTGCACCAGATGCTTAAAGTCCGGCAAGGTCGAGAGGGCTTAATCATTCGGATTCCACAGGAAAGCAATTCAAAAGCAATTCATAGGAAAGCAAAGAGAAACCGGTTCATGTGAGCCGGTTTTTATCGTATTCCCATATATCGTCATTTTGCCTGGTACACGGATCTGCCCTCTGCATTATATTCAGACAACCCCGGATGTGTCTGAAAAATCATTCCTGCCATCTGCACACCCCACTTTGCGTAATATTTGCCCAAATTCCGGTTACATAGCCCGCTATGCGCCCTTCATTTGGCACAAATCTCCCATAAATTGTGACGCACATCTGGCAGAAAGCATTTTTCAGACACGCCCTCGGGAACTTCAGCCTGCGGCGCTTTGCCACATATGATGCGGACAGGTCAGGACACTAGTGTACCGTATCGTTCACATTTCGCAAAATGACTTGCCTGAATTTCCATCTGCCGCGTTGTCGTCGGTCAACGATGCCACCGCATCG
>JAAWKU010000135.1 GCA_022797535.1 Lachnospiraceae bacterium
AATTGCGGTAGTACCTCTTCCTCTTGAAAATCTGTGCCGCAAGGATGCCCGGCACAGGCAGCAGAAAAGACAGGAACGCATAGAAGAAACTGCCGGTGTCATGCACGGGGGCGTTTAGAAACGCCTCTTCCTCCGCCGTGTGGTTCGTCTCCTGCTTCGCTTCCTCCCTGGGTGCGTTGGGATCCAGAATGGTAATGGTTTTCAGGGGTTCACCCTTTTCCCGAAGGGCCTTGTACTCTTCTATCTCCTTTTTATTGCCATATACCCAGTGGTCATAACCGACGCACACGAACTCGGGCTGATCCAGGCTATAGTCATGCACGGAAGGATCATAAGTGAACAACGCTTTGTTTTTCTCCAGCAGCGGATCCGGAATGGGGATGGCGGAGATCAGGGAACGGGTATAGGGATGCAGCGGATAATTAAACAATTCTTCCGCCTCCGCCACCTCCACCATATCTCCCTTGTAGATCACGCCGATTCGATCGGAAATAAAGCGCACGATGGAAAGGTCATGGGCGATAAACAGGTAGGTCACACCCTTGTCCCGCTGGAATTTCTTCAGCAGATTCAACACCTGCGCCCGAATGGACACATCCAGAGCCGATATGGGCTCGTCGGCCACCACCAGTTCCGGCTCCATAACCATGGCCCGGGCCAGACCGATTCTCTGCCGCTGTCCGCCGGAAAACTCATGGGGATACCTGGTCAGATGCTCCGGCAGCAAACCCACTTCGGTGACAATCTGCTCCACCTTTCTCACCCGGTCCGCCTCATTTTCATACAGATGGAAATTATACAGACCTTCGGAAATAATATAATCCACAGTGGCGCGCTCGTTCAGAGACGCGGCGGGATCCTGGAACACCATCTGGATGTTGCGGATCACCTCCCGGTCCAGGGAATGGGGAATCTTCCCGGAGATACGCACACCCTTATACTGAATCTCACCGGCCGCACAGGGATTGACACGGATGACGGCCCGGCCGATGGTCGTTTTGCCGGAGCCGGACTCTCCCACCAGAGAGAAGGTCTCCCCCTTATAAATGTCAAAGGAGGCATTTTTCACAGCCTTTACAGCCTTGTCCCCCTTACCGAAGGTAATGTCTACATTTTTAATGGACAATAAAATTTCTTTACCGTTATCGTCAATGGGGCCGTGTTCCGGTAAATGTAACACACGAACCGCCTTTTCCTGATTTGATTCAGACACGATCTAAATCTCCTATCTTCATGCAGCCTATGCTAACTATATATTGAACGCTTCTACTAGTTTCTCATGGATGTTCTGAATGGCCTCCGGCTTTTCCACCCGGGGAGCTCCCGGCTCCAACAGCCAGGTCTTGGCAAAATGTGTGTCGCTGACCTGAAACATGGGCGGCTCCGCCAGGGTGTCAATCTTCATGCAGTAAGGATTCCTGGGCGCGAACGCATCCCCTGTCACCTTGTTGTACAGGGAAGGAGGAGTGCCCGTGATGGAATACAGAGTGGTATTCCTCCGGGCCAGTTGGGGCAGGGAGGACAGCAGCGCCCAGGTATAGGGATGGCGGGGATCATAGAACACCTCTTCCACCGTTCCCAGTTCCACTACCTGTCCCGCGTACAGAACCGCCACCCGGTCTGCGATATTGGCCACCACTCCCAGATCATGGGTGATAAACACAATGGTATAATTGAACTCTTTCTGCAAATCCTTAATCAGCTTCAGAATCTGTGCCTGAATGGTCACATCCAGAGCCGTAGTGGGCTCATCGCAGATCAATATCCTGGGCTGGCAGGACAGGGCAATGGCTATGACAATCCTCTGCCTCATGCCGCCGGAATACTGGAAGGGGTAATCGTCGAACCGCTTTTCCGCATTGGGAATCCCCACTTTATGCATCAAATCCAGCGCCTTGGCCCTGGCTTCCGCCTCCGAGCAGTCCTGATGTTTCATAATAATGGAGGTGATCTGCTTACCAATGGTGATGATGGGGTTAAGGGAGGTCATGGGATCCTGGAACACCGTGGCGATCTTCCGTCCCCGTATCTGCCCCCAGTCTTTGGCATACTGCACTTTTGCCAGATTCAGAATGCAGATCCCGTGAAGCTGTTCCTCCGTCTCGTCCAGATATTTCACCCGAAAAGCCACCGTGTCAAACACTGCGTTGCGTTGGGACTCATCTGACAGATCCACCCCGATTTCCATGGCATCCCGCAGAGCCCTGCACAGTCTGTCGGTCAGCTGCCTGCGCTTCACCGCGCCGTAGCGGCCCACGGAGAGGTAAATCTCCTTTGCCAGAATCCGATTCCGCTCCAATACCTCCCGGGAGACTTCCCCGGCAATCTCCTTCTCATATTTCTGTCTCAGCCTGGCGCGCCGTTCCTCATACTCTTTCAGATATTCGGCGTCTGACGTCATTTTCCGGTGATGTTCCCTGGCCTTCTGCTCATTGGCTTTCCCGAGTTCCCTGATCTGTTGGTCCAGGGCCCTGATCCTGGCGGCCGCCTCCCTGATCTGCTCTTTCTCTCTGGAAGGGTCATAGGTCTGTTTTAAGTTGAACAGATCAGTTCTCTGGTCCGCCAGTTCTTTCATCTGCTTCTCCGCTTCGGCCTTTTCCGTGTCGCTGAGTCCTCCCCGCTCTTCCTTCTCCCGCTCCAGAGCCCTTAGCTCCCGAAGGGTGGCGGCGCCCAATTCCAGTCTGGAATAGCCGTCCAGCTTATGACGAGCAGCCTCAATGGTGGTTCTTGCGGAGGAATTCAGCTTCACATGGGTGTCCGCCAGTTCGGGATCATGGAATACAATGGAACCTTCGCTGATAAAGCCATTGCTGTCCAGCATGCCCGCAAAAGTTTTGGTAAACACGGACTTGCCGGAACCGGATTCGCCCACAATGGCTATGGACTCATTTTCATGGATATCCAGGGAAATCCCCCGAATGGCAGTCAGGATACGGCCCCTCACCCGGAACTTTACCTGCAGATCTTTAATTGACAGCAATACGTTTCTCTCTTCCATACCATTCCTCTTTATATTGAAGTTCTTACATATGGGTTCTGGGGTCAGACGCGTCGCCCAGATTCTGCCCCACCACATACAGTACCACAGAAATAATCCCGGCCACCACCACGGGACTCCAGAATTCCATCTCCCAGCCGGGAGTGAGCATGGCGTTCTCGGCCTCAAAGATCAGGCGTCCCAGGGACATGTCGGAAATACCCATGCCGATGTAAGCCAGAAACACCTCATAAGAAATATAAGAGGGAATCTCAGTGGCCACCAGCGTCAGTATGACGGAGGTCATAAAGGGCAGAATGTTTTTAAAAGCGATCTTGGGCGTGGAAGTGCCCAGGCACTTGGAAGCCAGGTTGTACTCCCGATCCCGGATAATGATCACCTGGGTCCTGATAAAGTAGGCGATTCCCAGCCATCCGATGACTGTCAGCGCCAGGACCATGGTCCAGAAGCTGGGGGAAAAGATCAGCACCAGCACCATGATCAGCAGGGTGTAGGGAATATTGGCCAACACATTGTAGACATTCATCATGACTGCGTCCACCTTCTTGGAGAAGCCCCATATGGCGCCGATCAGCACGCCTATGGTCAGGTTGACGGCGGCGCAGATGAACGCCAGCGACACGGAGATCCGCGCTCCGAACCAGACGGCGTCAAAGGTGGAGTTGCCCGCCGCGCCGGTTCCCAGGATCCAGTGGACGCTGAATCCGAACTGCTCGATGGCCGCCCCGGGACTCAGGTGCTTGGCGCTGCTGTTGAGCAGATTGCCATACTTATCATAGGTGCCGAATATGGGGTACAGATACGTAAACAGGATCAGCAGACCCAAAACGGACAATATTACAATGTTGAGTTTATTCTTAAAAAACACGCGAAACACGGAATGCCAGTATGAATACCTGGGGGCAGTGATCTTCTCCGACTCCAGGTCGCTTTGATCCACCCTGGCGAACAATTCCTCATTTGACATGCCGAATTGTTTTAAATTATAATCCATACTATCCTCTTTCCGAATTCGGCAGGTATCTCCCGCCGAATTCCATCAATCCCTGTCAAAAGTTACCGGCCCCTGGTGGTAAAGGAGATCCTGGGATCAACCAGCGCCATGAGCACATCGCCCAGAATAATGGATACCACCGTCAGAACTGCGTAAAAGAATGCCACACCTACAATCACACCGTTGTCATACATATTGATGGCCTCTATCAGCAGCTTTCCAGTACCGGGAACCACATACACCCGCTCTGTAATGAACGCTCCCGTCATGGCGAACAGCACCGCGCCGGGAATCCCATGAACAATGGGAATCGCTGCGTTTTTAAGGATATGCTTTCTGAAAATCTCTCCCTCCGACAGGCCGCCGGACCGGGCAAACTTCACATAATCCGCATTCATCTGATCCACCATATAGCGGCGCAGCCACTTCATCAGATTTGCCACGGAAGGCAGCATCAGCGACACGATGGGCAGCACATAGATCAGTTTGCTGGTGGTCTCCATGTCAAAGGTGGCAGGCAGCCCCATCTTGCCGCCGATGGCCTTAAACAGGAAAATGTATGCCAGAGAAGGAACCGCGATCATGAACACGATATATACCATGCCCAGCTTGTCGATAAACTTATCCTTCTTCCTGGCCATGAGAATTCCCAGCGGAATGCCGATGAGATAGGACAGGAAGGTGGAGATTATCCCTATGATAAAGGAGTAGCCCATGCGGGACTTTCCGGCCTTGGTGGTGCTCACATTGGTATAGTCGTCCGTGAAACGGTCCATATTCAACTGGCTCATCACGCGGGAACCCGCCACATAGGTGGCCGAATGCAGATCGTCGGCACTGTTTTCCTTCAGGCCGGTGGGATAGCTCACCATACTTCTCACATAGGAACCCTGGGTCAGGGTCATGGTGGCGAACACATCAATCCCCTGGTTGACGCTGTAGGAAGTTCCCAGATTGATGGTAACCAGATTCTGGTGGATAAAGGGGAACCGATCGTCACAATACAGCAGATATTTGTGATGGGTTCCGTTCCCGATGATTGCCGGTGAAAATTTATCTCCGCCATAAGCGGGGTCATATAAAGTAAAGGAAAGTCCTCTCTCCCCTACGTCGCCTTCTACTTCATGAATATTGTCAAAAGAGAGCAGTCCGGCAAAATAACCAAACAGACGGTTGATCAAAGGGATGTCCTTGGAGGCGAACAGTCTCTGCTGGCCGCCGCTGGCCACTTTACGTCCGATGTTAACCACGTCCAGCCGGATCACTTCATACCCCTGGGCTTCGTAATATGCTTTAAACTTTGCCACATACTCCGCCACAATCTCCGAGTCCTTCTCCGGCGTCTTTCCCAGAGAAGCCGCCTCTTTCCGGGTCTCCTCACTCAGTTCCCCGGCTTTTACCAGACTGTTCAGATATTCTTCATAGGTGACATAATCCAAATACCCGTATTCCTCCCACTTCTGATACATATAGGTGATTTTGGAATTGTTGTTGTTCTTTTGATAAACAGGATCATTTCGAAAGATTTTCTCGCGGTCCAGCAAAGAATAGACCATGATCATGATGATCGCCACTACTATGGCGATAGACATAGCGCCATATAAAATACGTTTCAACAAATATTTAGCCATAATAACCTCTTTATGCATGTTGCAGGCTCCGCGCAACATTGCATGACCGCTGCCCCTGCGTATTCCACACATTATACAGTATGGGAAAGCGGCTGTAGGCCGCTTTCCCGAATTCACTTCCTGCTATAGCCTCGCTTAGTAGATACCGATACACTTTACCATGTAACCGGCTCCTTCAGGGGCAAAGGTGTTCAGATACGTCTGAGGATCACCGTAGTCAGGGCCCCAGCCGGACAGATCATACAAGTCGTAGTTGGCCTCGTAACCGTAAGAGGTGCCATAACCCGCATCTTCCCACTGGTCAAAATCCACACACTCGGTGAGGTTTACGATCACTTTGCCGCCCAGCACAGCCTCTACGGACTGTTTCAGTACCTGGGCCTTATTGGTGTAGCTCTCACTGTTGGAGGGATAAGGCAAATCAACATAGACAGGATTCTGCTCATCAATCACAATGCCCAGAGCGCCCAGTTCCTCAATGGCGCTGTTCAGTTCAGCCACCGCGTTGTCAGGATTGTACCAGCCGTCAAATCCGTCGCCGGTGAGTTCCGTGGCGTCCCACACCTTCACCGGGAAGCCGTCTGCGTCAATCTGATCCTGCATGATCTGACCATAGAAGGTACCTGCGGGATAGGTTTTGGAGACGCCGTTGATTTCCACGGTCACTTCCTCGGCCAGCGTTACAAAACTACCTGGTACATAGCTGTTTCTCAGGGAATTGAGTTTCAGTTCCTCTCCCACCTGCTGCGCGTTCTGAGCCCCGCGGTCAACGGAGAAGCACAGCGCTCTGCGGAAGTGCAGATTGTTCATGGCCTCTCTGGTTCTGGCCGCGTCCTCCTCAGACTGAGGGGATGCGGCAGAGGAACCGTCATTGGTGTTGGCAAATGCCGCGCGGTTCACATTCAGGAATGCCATGTAGGAAGTGGCGTCGGTGGCGGACACATAGTGATACTCATCAAACATGTTGTCCTCCTTGGCCTGCACCAGCGCGCTGGCATTCAGACCGCAGCCGTCCAGTTCCCTGGCCATAAAGCCATTGTACTGCTTCAGGGCATCGTTGCCGTCGTTAAACTTCCAGGTCAGAGTCTTGATGTTGACCTTGTCCTTGTTCCAGTAAGACTCATTGGCCTGGTAAACGATGGTGCTGCCGGCGGTAAAGTTGGTCACCAGATAGGGACCACAGTACGCGATGTGATCCGGGTCCTTGCCGTACACATAGCTGGCAGCCTCGGTGTCATAGTCCTCGCCGAACTTGCCGCCCTGAGACTCATAGTAGCTTCTGCTCATGGGAGCAAAGCAGCCATAGCCCAGCATGGTGTCGAAATAAGGGGCCGGGGAATCCAGGGTATATACCAGCGTATGCTCATCCACCGCCTTTACACCCACTTCGGAAAAGTCAGTAATCGTGCCGTCGATATAAGCGTCCGCATTGACAATGTGCGCGCCGTCCGCACCCACCAGATACTCCAGACCGCCCATGGCGTCCATCATGTGCTGCATGCCCGCAACCCAGTCGTCCGCACATACGTCAGCCAGCTCACGTCCCTGGGAATCCACCCACTTCACACCCTCGCGGATGTGGAAAGTCCAGGTCAGTCCGTCCTCGGACACCTCATAGCTCTCGGCCAGCGCAGGCTGCTGCACGTTCTCGCAGTCGTACTCCAGCAGGCCATCGTAGGTGTGAATGATCTTCTCGCTGTCCGCCTGCTTGGAAGTCGCCAGAACATCCCAGGTTGCAGCGTCAGAAGTGTAAGCGCCATAATTATAAGTATCCTTCAGGGTATAGCCATGCTCGGTCAGATAAGCCCTGGCTTTCTCCTGATAGGTGCCGGTCCCGATGCTTTCGCCCCAGATTGCCTTCAGCGCGTCCTGATCGGAAGCCAGAATCGGCTCCTCACAGATTATGGCACTGTAAAGCCGGTCAGAATCATTTCCCCACAGGGTAGAGTTGATGGAGCGGGTGGCAATGTTAGAGATGGCATAGTTGCCTCCACGGGAAGTGGTGGGCAGCATAATGCCGGCCTCCAGCAGCTTCGCCTCGGCAATGGCTTCCTTGGCATACTTGGTGGAAACATTCTCCTCTGCCAGCGCCTCCTGATACAGATCCCAGAACTCTCCCAGGTTCAAGTCGTACAGATAAGCGGACGCGGCATTGTAATCCATTCCCCCTATTGCCTCCGCAATCGTGGTGGCGGGGCCCTGCTGCTCCTCTTCGGAACCGGCCTCGGCACTCTCGGAATTCTCTGCACTGCTTTCGGTTCCTTCGCTGGACTGCTGCTGGGACGAAGGCTCTGTGGAAGCGTCCGTGCCAGGGGTGGAAGGCTCATTGCCGCAGGCAGCAACGCTCACAGCCATGGCAGAAACCAGAAGCAAACTCAACAGCTTCTTTTTCATAATGTTCTCTCCTCCTATCAATATATGATTTCACATCTTGCACACTTTTCCGCTTTATTGCGCGGCTTTACTCCTTTGCGAATACTTGTATACAATTAGTCCCTGTGCAATTTGTATAATTCAGTATAAATTATACTTT
>JAAWKU010000136.1 GCA_022797535.1 Lachnospiraceae bacterium
CTTTCTCTGGATTCACATCCGGCCGCCAAAGCGTCCGTATATGAATCCCTGCGCTTTCCGGGAACATGCTGTTTAGAGTTCCGCATTTTCCCTACAAGCACAACTTTCTCTGGATTCACATCCGGCTGCGGAACAAATATACATTATAAGACTAATCCGGGCATATTGCAAGAAATCCTTATGAATCGCCCTCCGGGACGGTCTGTTCAATTCCCATATAGGGCAGGATATTTTCAAAAAGCTGCCGGATAATGGGGGCCGCCACCTGTCCTCCATAATATACGCCCTGGGGAGTGTTTACGATGGCCACGGCAATGACCTGGGGATCCTCTGCCGGCGCAAAACCGATAAAGGAAGATATGTATCTGCCGCTGCCCCTGGGAAGGGTCTGACTGGTGGCCGTCTTGCCTCCCACCCGATAGCCTTCCACCTTTCCGTTCTTGCCGGATCCTTCCTTTACCACCATCTCCAGAATCTCCCGCATGGTGGCGGAGGTCTCCTCCGACACAATGTTTTCGGTGACAGGGTAGGAAAAACTTTCCACCAGATTCCCCTGGGCATCCACCACCTTCACTCCAAAGTGGGGAGTAATGCGCCTGCCTCCGTTGATGATGGAGGAGGCCGTAGTCACCAGCTGGATGGGGGTGATCTGGAAAGACTGGCCGAAAGACACCGTGGCCAACTCCACCAGCCCCATATTGTCTTTGTTGTGCATGATGGTGCCTGCCTCTCCCGGCAGATCCACGCCGGTTTTGGTCAGCAGGCCGAAGCGGCTGAAATAGTCATAGTAAGTATCCACTCCCAGCAACAGGCCCACGGAAATCAGCGCCGGGTTGCAGCTGTTCATCATGCAATGAATGAAATCCTGCCCCCCGTGGCCCCCCACCTTGTGGCATCGGATCTTTCGATCCTCCACCATGATAAAACCCGGACAGGAAAACTGGCTCTGAGGGGTGATAACCCCCTGTTCCAGTCCCGCCGCCGCAGTGATAATCTTGAAGGTGGAACCCGGCTCATAGGTATCATTGATGCATCCGTTACGCCAGATCTGGTTCAGAAGATTCTGCTCCTCTTCCTGAGACAGGTTATCCCCCGTCCCCTCCGGCAGGGCATAGGGATCATTCAGATCGAATTCCGGCACATTTACCATGGCATAAATCTCCCCGTTCTGGGGATTCATGACCAGGATGGACACACCCTGAGCCTGCTTGGTCTCCATGGCCTGGTATGCCAGTTGGGTGGCATAGGTCTGGATGTTGCGGTCCAGGCTGATGTACAGGTCACTGCCGCTGACCGGCTCGATACGCCTCTCCCCGGCGGCTTCCACTTCAATTCCCCTGGCATCCGTCATGGTCAGGATCTTGCCCGGCTCCCCCTGCAGATATTCCTCATAGATCACTTCCAGACCGATGATACCCTGGTTATCCCCACCGGTAAACCCCAGCACCTTGCTGGCCAGCTCCCCGTAGGGATAATAGCGCTTGTAGTCTTCGTCCACTTTGACTCCGGGGATCTCGTACTCCCGGATGCGGTCGCCCACACTCTTATCCACATTGCTCTTGACCCGCTCCATGGAACTGTATTTCTCCACGCGGGCGCGTACATACTCCTCCGACAACCCCAACTCCCGGCACAGCATTTCGATCACTGCCTCCGGGTCCTGAATCTGATTATGTATCACGGATATGGTGCATACCGTCCGATTGTCAGCCAGCACCTCCCCGGTGCGGTCCAGGATACGTCCCCTGGCCGCCTTTATGCTGCGCTCCCGCTCGTGGAGCTGAGTGGCCTTCTCCGCATAGTAGTCCGCCTCGAAGATCATCAGATACACCAGGCGGACGAAAAGCCCCACCAACGCCAGGCCGCAGCACAGAAAGACCGTCAATATCTTCTTTCGGTGAGCAATTTTATTATGTATTTCCGGCATAGAGAAACCTCTTCATAACCTCATATAAACCGTTACTATACTGTATTCCTGAATTTATGAGGTTATTCGTACAGTTTCCTTTACTCCAGAGGAACCCAGTCTCCGCCTATGGCGTCCCCTGTGTCGGCGTCATAATGATTGCCCGTGGCCGGATCCACCCGATGGCCCGTGGCCGGGTCTATGGGAAAATCCATCCAGGCGGGCCTGCCCGTCGTCGGCGTCTGAGTGGGCTGGGGAACCTGGCCCTCCATTTCGTCCAGCGCCTCGTCCTCCGGGGTCTGCGTATACTGGTTGGTGATGGCAAGCTGCCTCTCTTCCAGTTCCTTCACCTCCTCCGGGGACAGTTCTTCCGTCATATAAATGTTCAAATAGGGCAGAACCTCCGTCAGGACATCCCGTACAATGCCCGTGGCAAACCGAGCATTGTCCTGCTTTTCCGCATTGGCTCTGTCCACCACCACATAAATGGCAATCTGGGGATTATCCGCCGGGGCATGGCCAATAAAGGATACCACGTGCTCTGTCTTGGAACGCTGTTTGGTGTCCCTGTCAATGGTCTGGGCCGTGCCTGTTTTGCCTCCTATGGCATAACCTGCGGGCCGCGCCGTCCGCCCGGTAATCCTGGAATCATTTTCCCGCATTACCACCGCCTCGCAGTACTCACGTATCCGCTCCGAGGTGGATTCCGATATGGTCTGGCGCAGTATTCTAGGCTCGATGTTCTCCACCGTGGCTCCATTGGCATTGGTGATCCGGTCCACCATGTGGGGTTCGTAATAGTAGCCCCCATTGATCAGGGAACAGTACCCGGCAATCATCTCAATCATGGTTACATTGAAGCCCTGGCCAAAAGAATAGGTAAACAGGTCCGTGGGCGTCATATGATCCGCGTCCAGAATCAGGGAGGCCGTCCTGGCCTCTCCCTCCAGGTCAATATTGGTCTTGAGCCCGAAGTTAAAAGCCCGCTGGAACTGGGCAAAGCGGTCGATACCGATGGTCTGCGCCTCCTTCATCAGCGCCACATTGCACGACCAGGCGATAGCGTCCTCCACACTTACGTCTCCGTCCCCCCAGGTATTGTGGCACTTAATCCTGTAGCCGCCGCTCATCAGGAACCCGTCACACTGGTACATCTCACTGCCGTCCAGGGCCCCGGTCTCCAGCCCCATGGCCGTGGTAAAGGGTTTGGATGTAGACCCCGGCTCGTAAGTATCGCTGATACAGAAATTTTTCCAAAGGTAGTTCAGATTCATGTACAGCATGGCGTCGTCCATCTCCGCAATGCTCTCCGGCGTCACATACTGCTTGGTCTTGTTACCCTCCCCGTCCACCATCACGCTGCCGATGAGAGCATCCGTATTGCGTGTGTCATTGAGGTCATAAACAGGATAGCTGGCCATGGCCAGAATTTCTCCGGTGTTGACTTCCATTATGATGCAGCCCAAGTTCTCCGCCCCGTTGCCGATCCTGGCCTCGTCTTTGTGGGCATCGTTAAACTCTTTCAAATACTTTTCCACGATCCCCTGGATATTGGCATCCAGCGTAGAATGTATGGTATAACCGTCCTCTGCGGGCTTCACAGTCCTCTCCAGAGTGGAATCATCGTTCAGATATCCGAATTCCCTGCCCGTTGTGCCGTTGAGTTCATCGTTATAATAGGCTTCCAGGCCATATGCGCCCACATTGTCCGTACTGGTGAAGCCAATCACATCACAGGCCAGCGTCCCCAGGGGATAATACCGCTTATACTCCTTCTCAAACCAGACTCCCCGGATCATGCTGCCTTCCTCGTTCATGGCCGCCTGAAACTCGCTGATGGCCTCATAAGACAAACGCTTGGCCAGCACATAGTAAGCCGTTTTCTCATGAGACGCCACATAGGAACGGACAGCGTCCATATCCAGGTCAAAAAACTGGCCCAGCGCCCGCAGAGTTGGCTCCATATAGTCTTTTTTCTCCAGCCTTTCCTTTTCCCGGATCACTTTTATATCCAGGATCAGATTGTACACGTTCTCGCTGACGGCGAGCTGGGTCCCATTGGCATCTACGATGTCACCTCTGCGGAAAGGGATGGTGACGCTGTCATACTGCCTCTGAGACAAAATCTGTCTTGTGTACTCGTCCTCCTTATCCCCGGCAATCCGAATCAGCTGAATACTCAGCCCGGCAAAAGCCAGCAGTATCATCACATACAATACCGCCAGCTTCTTCTGCATCCTGCTGCCAAATCTCTTATCCTGCCTCCGCCGGGTCTGCCTTCCGGCCCGGGGCCGGACTGCTTTAGGCCGCCTGTCTGCTCTGTCCCTGCCCTGTTCTCTCTCTGACATATTCTAATTACCCTCGTCCACCTTGCGCACATAGTCCTGCCCTTCGTTGGAATAGGTGATGATCTGCCCTTCCTGGGGATACACCATGCCCAACACTCCGATGGCCACCCGCTTTACTTCCTCCATATCCACACCGCTGGTGATGCGGCTCAGTTCCTCGTCGTTGGCCACCCGCAGATTATTCAGCTCTTTCTCCTGGCTGGCGATGTGCTCCGTGGCCGTGGTGATGTCGGCCTGAAGCCGGATATAGTGGATCAGCACATAGCCTGCCACACACATTGCCAGCACCAGAAACGCCAGATAGCCAAAGTTCATATGCCTGGCTTTCTCCCTGTTCTTCCGGGTGGCATTGCTGGGCATGCGGCGAGGCTGCTGCTCCATCTCCCTCTGCACGTCTATCTGCTGCGCCGCATTACCATACACATATCCCCCCGCCTGTCTGCCTGACGGCTGAGACCCGGAGCGGTACGACGCCCGTTCCGACAGTTGTCCCACGGAAGGAGCCTGACGGCGGTCCGAGGGCTGTCCCGCAGAACGAACCTGGCCACGACCCCCAGGCTGTCCCAGGGATTGAGCCTGGCGGCGGTCCGCAGACTGTCCCGCAGAACGAACCCGGCCGCGATCCACAGCCTGTCCCACAGAACGAACCCGGCCGTGACCCACAGCCTGTCCCACAGATTGAACCCGACCGCGACCCGCAGGCTGTCCCACGGAAGGAGCCTGGCGGCGGTCCATCTGCTCTCCAGCAGCGCGGGCAGACTGACGGCCCGAGGACAGTGCCAGAGGCCGAATTTCTGACTGGATGTTTTGGTGTGCCTTTGTACTTCTATATGCATTTGTAGGTCTGTTCCCATAAGTTGTCTGTGCCATAATGCAATAAAACCTTTCCTACTCTCTACTCAATTTTGCTTCAGATCTCTTTTCTCAAACACCCGTAATTTAGCGCTCTTTGAGCGTCTGTTCTCCTCCAGTTCCTCAGCGCCCGGCAGAACCGGCTTTCTGGTAACAACATTTCCCAAGGGCTGCTTTCCGCAGACGCACATCGGGAAATCCGGCGGGCAGGTGCATGGGTTTTCCGCCCTCTTGAAGGCCGCCTTCACAATCCGATCCTCCAGGGAATGGAAAGTGATAATGCACAGACGGCCTCCGGGGGCCAACAGATCAATCATATCCTCCAATGCTCCCCGCAGCACCTCCAATTCATGATTGCACTCTATGCGGATGGCCTGGAACGTCCTCTTGGAAGGGTGGCCGTTTTGCCGCATCTTCGCCGGTATGGCAGCCCTGATCACATCGTTCAGTTCCCCCGTGGTCTCTATGGGCTGCCGCTCCCTGGCCTGTACAATATGCTTCGCAATATTCCTGGCGAAAGTATCTTCTCCGTAATCCCTTATAATATGGAACAGCTCTCCCTCACTGTAGTGATTCACTATATCTTTTGCTGTCAGAACCTGACGCCTGTCCATCCTCATGTCCAGCGGACTGTCAAAGCGGTAGGAAAATCCCCGCTCCCGGGTGTCCAGTTGATAGGAGGATACGCCCAGATCCAGGACAATGCCGTCCAACTGTCCGACGCCTCTCTCCTGCAGCGCTGCTCTGGCATTGCCGTAGTTATCCCGGATCAGGGTCACTTTATCCCCAAATTCCGCCAGGCGCTGCCCTGCCGCTGCAATGGCCGCGTCATCCTGGTCAATCCCGTAAAAATGCCCCTGCTCCAATCGGCGGCACACCTCCCGGGCATGTCCTCCCCCGCCCAGCGTCCCATCCAGGTAGGTTCCGTCAGCCTTGATATTCAGATAGTCAATAGTCTCCCGCAGCATGACGGAATAGTGATTGAATTCCATATATTTCCCCTAAATCGTAAGTCCCAGGCCCTCCATGGCAGCAGCAATATCGTCCATATCACTGTCCGCATCCATGTTGTCCCAGTTCTCCCGGCTCCAAATCTCAATCCGGCTGCCCACACCCACCAGCACCACGTCCTTCTCCAGCGACGCGAATTCCCGCAGATTGGCCGGCAGTAGTATCCTTCCCTGTTTGTCCACTTCCACCTGAGCCGCTCCGGCCAGGAAGAATCTGGCGAATTTTCTCGCCTCTTTATTGATCAGCGGCAGCGAAGTCAGTTTCTGTTCAAAAGCGTTCCAGTCATCGTTAGCGTACACAAACAGACAGCCATCCATACCCTTCGTTACAACAAATTCATCTCCCAGTTGCTCTCTGAACCTGGAGGGGACAATCAGCCTGCCTTTTGCATCGATCGTATGATTGTATTCGCTCATAAACATTCGCAATCACCGCCTTTGCGCCGGAGCTCCCGGCCAAAAAGTGGTCTGCCATAAAAAAGGAAATGTGGCTCTACTTTCTACCACTTCGAACCACTTGCCACCACTTTGAACCACTTTTGAACTAATTCTATACTAAAACGGAAGATTATGCAAGCAAAACACATGGATTTTTACAATAAAAAAAGCGCCCTTCTTTCAAGGAAAAGCGCTGTTTACTACATTTAGTATATTTATTTTTTTGAACCACTAATTATGCTTTTTCGGCTTTGGGGGCATCCCCTGCTTTGCCGCCGCTCCCCCCTTTGGCAGCATTCTTCAGATAAACCCTGATTCCCGCATCAGCCGCCACTGCCAGGACAAATAATACTATGCCCAACACTTGTGATACTGCGATATTGGTTCCTGCCAGCTTTAGCTGGTCCGTCCGAATACCCTCCACAAAGAAACGGATGATGCCATAGCCGCCCAGATACATCAGACAGATCTCCCCCTGGAAGCGCTTGTGCCGATAGTACAGCAATATTACTGCCAGCAGCAACAGGTTCAGGGCGCTCTCGTAGAAAAAAGTGGGATGGACCTGGATATAATTGATGCCCTCCGTGATATGAGAGGCGATATCCTCCGTAATATCCGTACGGTCTCGCACCGCCTCCAGCGGAATCCGCATGGCCAGAAGTCCGTCCGTGTACTTGCCAAACACTTCCCGATTGGTAAAATTTCCCCAGCGGCCGATGATCTGTCCCAGCAACAGCCCCGCCATGGCCGTGTCCCCGATCTCCCTGGGATCCCTTTTCTTGATCCTGCACCAGACAAACAGGGTGATAAATGCCGCGATCACACCGCCATAGATGGCCAGGCCACCGTTGCGCATACGGAAGATTTCCAGCAGATTATCCTTATAGCTTTCCCATTCAAACACCACATAGTAGATCCGGGCGCCGATGACGCCGAAGATCACGCCGTATATGGCAAAATCCCAATAATCGTCCGGGTTCTGTCCGGTTTTCCTGGCGACATGGGCCGCCAGGGCGATACCGGCCATCACCCCTATGGCGATAATCACACCATACAGGGAAATATAGAAGCCTAATATAGTAAAGCCCTGGGGAACATTCCTCAGATATAACCCCAGATTGGGAAAAGCTATGTCGTTTACACCCATGATATCCTGCATGTCCTGCCTCCTGATCTTAGTACCGCATGCTCACACATTAAAGCGGAACAGGATCACATCACCGTCCTGGACCACATAATCCTTACCTTCCATACCCACCAGGCCCTTTTCCCTGGCGGCCGCCAGGGAGCCCTGCTCCAGCAGATCCCGGTAATTGACCACCTCCGCCTTGATAAAGCCCCTCTCGAAGTCGGAGTGGATCTTGCCCGCCGCCTGGGGAGCCCTGGTGCCGATCTTAATGGTCCAGGCCCTGGTCTCATCCTCCCCTGCGGTCAGAAAGCTCATAAGCCCCAGCAGACGATAGCTGGCGGCGATCAACTTGTCCAGCCCCGACTGAGCGATACCCAGATCCTCCAGGAACATGGCTTTCTCATCGTCGTCCAATTCCGCGATCTCCTGCTCGATCTGGGCG
>JAAWKU010000137.1 GCA_022797535.1 Lachnospiraceae bacterium
ATTTTCTAAAATTTAAGCCATCAAACATTGGCAGGGACTTTTTGGGCTTTTTTAGCCCTTTAAGTATTGACTATTGAAGTAGCACAACAAGTTAAATTAAGTCTTTGATAGTTTTGCTTTCTGTAAAGCCCGAAAAAACAGTATGTACGGAACCAATGCAAAACCAATAACTTGATATTCGCTGTACTAGATATTTGTTTCAAAAATGTATATCCCACTTTTTATTATTCTCATTGCTTCATACATTTCAAATCTATTTACTTCTTTATAACCATGATTTTGAGGGCCTGGGTCATATATTCTCAGACAACTTTGAGAAATAACCTTATCCAATAGTGCTACATGTCCAATATCATATGACTTTGGTATACCGTACAAGTAGCCATAACTATATGTGTATACAACATACTTGTTACTACGTAAATTGGGATATCTGTAATCATCTATTTTATTATCTTCAAATGGATTTACATATATGTAGTCTGTATGTAATGGAATACCTGCATTTTGAAACAATATATTAAGCTTATCTTCATCAATGTGTACTCCAAGTTGTCTATCTCTATCACTATATTGTATATTTTTAATATCAATTTTATAATCCTTCGGAACTGTTACTCCAAAATATTCCGCCAAATAAAATTGATCTATACAATTCGTACCTATGACATCTTGGATTATCATCTCAATTAGAGCTAAAAAACATAAATAATTCTCTGCAATAATCTCTTTCATTCTTCTTCCTCTTTATATTAAGACCTTCTCTTGAATCACTCTATTTATAATGCCTCCATCTTTAGTATCCTTAATTGCTCGTCCTTTGTTATAAATAACAAATCAATGATCTCTTGACATATTAATATAAATAGCATTTTCATCAAATTGATGGTAAACTTTCGTAACAATCATACACTACATTCTAACAGCCTAGTCAAATTATTGTCCATAATACTATATCTATGATTTTTCACCAACATTCTTTAACAACATATACAAAAATATTCATTACTTGAGCATATAATATATGTTATTTCAAATATTAGAGATGTTACGAATCGTTCCTATTCCTTATGACACTCTCACAATTCTACCCTTCCATTCTGAATGCAAAGAAACTTTCTCTCCACTATGAGTACATTCCAAGAGCAACTTCTCACTTATATGTATACATGATGTGTAGACATAACACTTGGTACAATGCTCATCTTATATAATTTTAACAAAATTCCAGTACAAATACAACTATACAATTAATAAATTACACTGAATTTTTATTGACAGTTCAGACTGGTCTGCGCATTTACAGAGCGTAATATTCTACGGTATCCGCCCCATCGCGATGCGGTTTAGGATTGTAAGATACTTGTAACGGTAAAAGGAAGCTGAGCTGTTACAATTTCTACTATTATTCCATCAGTTCTATCATAAGACGCTTATCTTCTAAAATAGAGTTTTATTCAATTCTATAAGTATATCTTCTATTAGTTTCTGGTTTCTTCTATGAGACTTCCCTCGAATCTGCACTTTCTTTTTTACATCATTATAAGTAAACTCCTTTCCACCAGCTTTTTTCTTCTCAAGCGCGACCTCTGTATACCGCCGTCGAATCCATTCTTCCTGTGTTTCACATACTTCATCAAAAAAGCTTTGCATCTCCGGCAGATATGGCAGCCTTCCATAGATATCATCCCTGTTCAGCCCCGCCACTCTCGCCAGCCAGCTGATGTTGACACGTTTCCTATGATCCCCAAAGGCCTGGATTTCAGCATATGCGGCTTTCAGTTCTATAAGCGCAGCCTCTCCCCATTCCTGCCATCTCGGCTTGTCAAATTCATGGGTGAGTTTGCTATGTATCCACTCCGGCTCCTTACGGATCAGCCACTCGTAGGCTCCTGGGACACTCTCTTTAAGGTCTTTGCAGGATAGCACATGCCTTTCCTGTAATTCCTCCATTACACGCATACGGTAATAATCAGTCCTCTCCCTGCAGGCATCCACCTTCCATGAAGGGCACCGTTCCTTATACTTCTTGCCCAGATCAATACCGTTTTTTCTGGCATATTCTACTATCGTCCGGGTATCTACCCCGAGCCTTTCAGACATTGCCCGGAGCGGCATTTCTTCATCTAAAAGATATTCCTTTAACTTTTGTTCATACAGAAATCCCCTGTCAGAAATACATGGCTTCCGCAGATATTCTTCAAATGTCTGGTCAGGCTTTGACCTGCGGTACTTCATCCCGCAATGCGGGCATTCAAACCATGCCCATATCTCATCCCCCATTTTCTGGATATCCGTCCGTTCCGCAACCTTCGCCTTATAATGGACACATAAGCTGTTGGCGCATGGCCACGGCCCGCTTCCATATGGCTGCGTTGGCTTTACTTCCATATCCATGAAATTTCTTGCAGACCCTGCAAAGAATCTCATGAGCAGGATATGGTGCAGCGGCCGGAGGTTAAATTCAATACTTTCCTGCAAATACCGCAACCAGTACAACGGATTTCCGCTATAGGGGAGGATTTCGGAAATAAATCCATCCCCATACATTTTCCTGAAATCATTCACAAACGCTTCCCTGTCACAGATTATCCCACGGTAGTCTGCATAGCCGCGTTCTATCATGCATTCCCTGTATTTACGGCTGATGTTTTTATAACCTCCAAACTCTCTGCCATGCCTAAGAAGCCATGCCGTCTCCCTGGCAACGAAAAAATAATTTTCTTTATAACGCTGGATGCTTTCTGCATTGTCTCTTATATTGCGGAGTACATAAGAAGCCGGGTATATCCTGACCCTCATTTCTTCAAACGGTGCATCACTGTCCCTGATGCGGCAGCCATGTTCCGGGCAATATACAATTCCCGGAAGCTGGGGTATCCTGTGCCAGTAAGCCTCTCCATATTTGCGGAAATCTTCTCTGGCGCAGACGGGGCAGTAGCGCAGGTATTGGCCTGCGGAAACATACTTGCTTTTGCTCATCATCCTGCGCACAGTCCTTTCAATGCCAGACTCCGGTATGCCGCTTCTAATGGCTTCCTCCATCTGCCAGTATAAATCATCTACATGGGAAACTGAATGGTACGGATATGACGTATGGTTACATATTAAATCTCTTTCAGTAATGCCGCTGTCTGGATCAACCCAGTAATCTAATAACTCAAATTTCCTGGGGAAATAGACTGTTGACACCAGCAGCGACCTGTCGCTCCTGAAGAACTTCCGTGTCGCCGCTTCGGGAGAACTAATCCCACTCCGCACATAATAACGGCAAAAAATGCTGTAAAAGCATTCATCCGGGTAAGGCGTCGGAAAAAAGCTGAGCCTCTGCATTCTTACCACTCCATTTCATCAACAGCCCCGCTTTGCCTGAATCCATCATAGCTGTCATTATTACGGATATCCCCTGGCACATCCTCTGCCAGCACAGCCGTATCTTCCGCAATATACAGCCTGTACGCTTCTTTAAAAGCCTCCCCGACACTGATTGGATTTTTGTGGGAAGCAAGGACTTTCCCTGCAAGCCTTCTCGCCATGGCTGGATCTACTTCGACCTCCATCAGTTTAATAGACGTCTGCTCAAGCACTGTCAGTTTCTGTTCCGTTGTTTTCTCCTGAACTTCTGTTTTCATAGCTTTATATGCGGACAGATAATCCTCGATATTCACCGGGGCTATATCCTCATATTTCAGGATTCTCTTCTTATCCCCGCTCCTGAGAGCATCCAACATCGGCTTTACAAGACCGAGTTTCTTTTCTGCGGCTTTACGGATATCTGGCGCAGAAAACTCTTCTGTTCCATTTGTTATCGCATCAATCTGTACAATGGCATACAGCTTTACAGCGATATCAATGATTCCCTGACTCTCATCGTAAAGCACATTAGCCAGTTCATCTGTATAGGCAACATTTTTTCCCGTCCATTGGTACCGCCACATGGATTTTACAAAAACATTCCATGCAGCGTCATTCCCCATCCTGTCCCAGATCAGATCTCCCTGTCCGCTTCCCCGCCTTGCCTGCCTGAACTCGCCCTGCAGGATTGACATGGCTTTCGTAGTCCCAATCATGACAACGGGAACACCGATGGTATTGACAAGCGTCACAAAAAAATTCAGCATCTTGTCAGAACCGCCTCCTTTTGCCTCGCTCAGATGCTGGATCTCATCAATCACGAGTATGCCGACCTGGAACTGCCGAACAAGCTGGGTCATGATAATCAGGAGCATGTCCAAAGCATACCGCCCTTTCGTATACTGCTGGAAATAATCAGTTCCTGCCGCCATATCCAGCACATAAAAGAACTGATAGCAAAGCTGCTTCAGTGAACCATCATGCGGGCAGTCAAGCTTCAGCCATACAAGCTGTGTCAGCGCAAGCGGTTCTTCTTTATACCTGGCATGAATAATCCTCTGCGGATACAGTGACAGTATCCTTTCTACTGCCGTACTTTTCCCAACCCCGGATACGCCTATAATGGTAAAACCGGAGGCTGCCGTTTTCATTCCCCGGATCATGCTGTAACTGCCTTTATCTTTCATAACCGCAAAACCGTCAGCCATGCCCCTGGCATACTCCGGTGTAAGCGGGTTCCTGCCCAGATATCCCTGCCGGATGCTCCGGGAAATCCTCTGTTCAATGTCAATGTGCTGCTCCAGCGGCTGGAAATATCGGAACAGCCTGTGTATGCAGTGAAGCCTGTATTATATGTCCAACTTCCGTTCACCATTATTATAAACCGCTTTATCGGAGAGCACCCCTATCACCTGTTCCGTAGACCAGATATCCGGCAGTGCCTCAATCAGGGGATTCCTCTGGTATTCAGGAATGATCTGCTTCCGGTATTCTGCTTCCACTGTATAAGGCGTCATCTCTGATTTCATCCTCCACCTGTCGCTGTATCATCCGCATGACCGGGGACATCTCCGGCTGCTTTGCTTCTATTGCAATGTCTGAATTGTTTTTATCAGGCAACTCTTTAACAAAAGATTCCTGTTTTCGGATTTCTTCCCTCTCGTTTCTGCGGTTGTTACGGATGTTTCTGATCCGTTCCGACTTTGATGCTGTTTTATCAGTTCCCGTCATTGATTCAGCAGAATCTACAATGGATTCTATCTGTTTCCCAAGGTTTACCTTTGCTTCTGTTTCCCTGACCCTATTCCTTTTCTTTTCAGACTTTTCCTTTTCCTGTTCATAACTGACTTCGCCAAGCTGTTTCCCGGCATATTTCGATTCCCAGTCCACAAGCCCGCACTGAATCATGTCCTTGCTTTTCGGTTCTTCCACCAGGATAGCACCCATATCGCGGGGATCATAGCACACCTTTACTTTATATGTCCCCTTCGCCCTTGCTTTTTCAAACCAAAGTCCCCGGAGCGCCTCCTCACTCGAGTAGAACAGCCCTTTAAAACGTATCCCCCTTTCCGTCACGCTCGCACTGCCAGTTGGCATGAGCGCCATACGGACAACATCCCGTGGAACGCTCCTAAGGGTGCCTGAACAATAGCGGATGCCAAAATTCCAAAGTCCCAGAGGAATTGCATTAACGCCTATCTGCATCATCTGTTCGCTTTTTTCAAAATAATCCATATAGTGGCTGTTATTATAATAAAGCACACAACGGATGATGATTTCTGTGAACTGCCTGATATCCAGTTTTGCATCAAGTCGGTAATCATGTCCTCCCCGTTCGCTCATATCCGGAAGCACTTTCCCCGGCAGGAATGGTGTCGCATCCGTATTAATCGTGCGGAAATGCTGTTCAATGATCCCTTTCAAATCTGCCCTGTACGGCGGGGCATTTTCAATGCGGATGCCAAGCATCTGAACCAGATTATCAGCAAATCTGCTCTCCATTTCCCCCCTGTCCGCAAGGATTGCAGTGGGTATATGGTGGCACGGCCATTCTTCCTCAGTGATTGTTACTCCGTATGAAGCGCAGTACGCCACTTTATCGCTGGCAGCATTTTCAATGGCCATCATCGCCCCGCCCCAGGACGGGCCTTCAAGGCCGACGTACATCCCGGTAACCATCCTGCTGTAGCTGTCCATGACAAAATACATTACCGGCCTCCCTATGATATCCTTGCGGTTAAATTGTGAAACCAGGTAGATATCGCCAACCGTTGCATCAATCTGATACTTTGCGCCCGGCCCCATCAATTGATAATCGGATCTGCCTGTGATTGCCCGTCCTGTCAGCTCAAACTTTGCATTTCCTCCTCGCTTCTGTGCCTCCGTTTTCTCATCCCGGTTCTTCCGATACCAGTATTGGAACTGATAAATGGAAGGGATTTGATCCGCTGGCAGAAGCCTCAGGCACTCCTGTCCATTCTCGCCTTCCTCTGATACTGAATAGTAATCCCCCAGCATCTTTTCATAAGCAGCTTTCATGCTGGCTCCCTTACGGTTCAGGTAATATTTCCTGATAGCAGATTTAAAATTTTTTTCATCTTTTTCTGTAAGTATTTTCCCAAATCCTCCCTCATGGACTACCGGACGGCCCAGCTTTTTATTGGCCTGTGTTTTCTCCCCCTTCCCACAGTTCCTGTAATCCTGAAGGAATGCGTTTGGTGTCTTCCCTCTTTTCCAGTATTTAATAATGTAGCGGTATAAATTGGTTTTTGATTTTCCATTCTTTTCCGCCGCTTCTGCCAGCAATTCGCCCCTGCGCTTCCGTTCGTATATATCCGGCTCGCTTTCAAGAACCGGTCTTAGGATACGCCACCACTCATCCCTTTGTTTCATAGCCTCTGCGGTCATATTTATGTCACGGAACGTAATCGGGTCATCCGCAGATGTGATTATGCCATCCGCCAATCCCCCCGCTACTTTCTTACAGTCAAACTTAACAGGGATTCCATTCATCTTTCCATCAACAGGAATCCAGTACCCGTACTCCTGTCCGGCTGAAATCCATAATACCCTGTATAGCTGTTCTTCGTCATTGCAGTATAAAACTTCATTTACAAAAATATTCCGTCCCATTACATTCCTCACGCCTTGGCTCTGTCAGATTAATCTGCTTGTTTAAATCGACCGCAATTAGCCCGTCCCGTATTAAGAGCTTAAACAATGCTATGCCAACGCCTTTCTCAAGGCCATGCATATTCTCCACATGCATGGCAATAGCTGCAACAGCCGATTTCCCGCCACAATACATTTCCAGAAAAAGTTCTTTGCATTCCTGTTCCACTTTTTTGTTGTGTATCAGTTCGGTAAAGTCATTCCCGGAATATATCCATTCGATATTTCTGATCTTCGTTCTTGGAAGTTCATGTTCCGTCACCACCTTCCAATCAATTCCTCTCTTAAACCAGTACCGTCTCTCTATTTCAAGCTTTTCCTTTACCCTCCGTTTCTTAAGCTCCTCCGATGGCTTGATAGACCTCGCCAGATATCCGTTATGCGTCGTGATTAAGAAATCTGTCGTCATCACATAGGGAAAACCGCTGATATTATCATAAGGATAGGATATTCCACAGCTGTCAGCAATCCCAATGGCATCAGATATATCGCCAAGCGGAAACTGCTCCCTGATGTCCGTTGTTTTTTCAGACCAGTCAATCAAGTAAAAATACCATAACTCCAAGTTGGAAACCAAATGGTGTACCCTGCCAGTAGTACGACCTTTTACACGGGAAACGATGCCTTTTGACGGGAAATCCTGGATTTGAATCCATGGCACGTATTCTAATAGTTCCCCCTGGCCTCGCCCCTCTGCCAGATATCTGCGGTATTTGCTTTCGTTCCAAGTTCGCATTCTCTTTGGCATAGACACCACCCTTTTATCAATCTTTATTGCAAAATCGTCATTTATTATCCAACTTTATTTCAAAATATTGTCCCGCGCAAATATTATACATCTTTTTTATAAAATATCCAACAATATTACCGAAAATATTCAACTTTTTTATTTTTAGACACCAATCTGTCAGGGCAGACGCCCGAATGTATAAAAGTGCTGCTGCCAGTTGTCTGGACCTCTACGACATAAGTGGCTCGAGGATTGCTGCGGAACCGGTGGCAGACGGAGAACGCTTGTCGGCACGCGTTGACGATGCCATGAGTGGCA